>JALTMS010000241.1 GCA_027001345.1 Acidobacteriota bacterium
CTGGAACACCGTCTTCGTCGAGGTTCCCGCTGCCACCTTCGCCCCGGTCAAGACGGTCTTCGATCTGCTGCGGGACGAGCATCAGCAGGGGGAAAGCAAATGAGCGGCGTGCTGGTCGTCGATGACCACCCCACCGATCGGCGGCTGCTGGCCGGGATTCTCGAGCGCGAGGGGTTTGCCGTCTTCGAGGCGGCCACCGGTGCCGAGGCGTTGCAACTCGCCGAGACGTGTCAGCCCGATCTGATTCTGCTCGACATCAGCCTGCCGGATCGGGATGGCTACGATGTCTGCTCGACTCTGCGAGCCAGCCTGGCGACCTCTACGATTCCGGTGATCTTCGTCTCGGCCACCGAGGCCAGGGAGGATATCGCCACGGGTCTCGAACTCGGCGGCGCCGATTTCATCCACAAGCCCTACTGGCGGCGCGAGGTTCTGGCGCGGATCCGGACCCATCTGCAGATCGGCCAGCTCAACACTTCCCTGCAAAGCGTCAATGATGACCTGCTGCGTCTGAGCAACGACCTGCTGGACAAGCAAAAGCGCCTCGAGGAGGACCTCAAGGCGGCGGCCCAGATTCAGCAGGCCCTGCTGCCCTCGGGGGAAGTGCGCCCGGAGGGTGTCGATGTGGCCTGGACCTTCCTGCCCTGTGAGGATGTGGGCGGCGATATCTTCAATCTCCTGCAGCTCGATGAGCGGCACTGGGGCCTGTACATCGTCGATGTCACCGGTCACGGTGTGCCTTCGGCGATGGTCACGGTTTCCGTGGCCCAGAGCCTCGCGCCGCACCTGGGCATCACCGTCGCCCCCGGCGCCGCTGGAGCCGAGGCCTCGGTCGCCTCTCCGGCGACCGTGTTGACCCAACTCGACCAGGAGTATCCCCTCGAGCGTTTCGACCGGACCTTCACGATCTGTTACGCAGTCTTCGATTCCTTGACCGGAGAGCTGGCCTATGCCTCGGCGGCTCATCCCCCCCCGCTGTTGATGCGTGCGGGTGGAAGTGTCGAACGCCTCGAGGAGGGGGGGCCGGTGATCGGCCTCGGCGCCTTTCTGGCCTTCGAGGAAGGCCGCACCCGTCTGGCTGCCGGAGATCGGGTGTTCTTCTACACCGACGGCATCGTCGAGCACTGCTCTCCGAGTGGGGAGCTTTTCGGTGAGGATCGGTTGGTGGCCCTGCTGCGGAGGGGCGCCGGCTCGGGGCTTGAAGAGTTGTGCCAGAAGGTGATGCACGAGTTGACGATCTTCGGCAACCGGCGTCCGCCGAGGGACGACATCTCCCTGCTGGCCCTGGAGTATCGAGGAGGATCGGCATGAGCGATCTGCGACACCCCGTCGGGCCCTGGCTTCTGGAGCTGAAGATCGAATCGAGGCTGGAGAACGTCGATGCCCTGCGCCGGCTGGTCAATGTCGCCTGCGACTGGTGCGAGGTGGACGACGCGACCCGCTACGCGGTGGAACTGGCCGCTGTCGAGGCGGTGACCAACGCCATGCGCCACGCCCATCTGCTGGAGACCGACAAGCAGGTCCGCGTCGTGTTGAGCAATCCCGCGGGGGCGATCAGCGTGGTCGTCGAGGACGAGGGTCTTTCGATTCCCGACGAACAGTGGGCGCTGGCCTCCGACCAGGCACAGCGCGAGGCCGCCGAGCAGGCTCGGGAGGGCGGGCGCGGCCTGTTCCTGATCCGCGAGTTGATGGACGAGGCGGAGTATGTCTCGGCAGGTGGGACCAATCGCTGGATCCTGCTCAAGCGTATCTGAGGGGCTTGCTTCCCGTTCAGCGAGCGAGCTTGGCCAGAGCCGCCTGCTCGTCGTCGAAGATCTCGAGGATCCGGTGCAGGCGCGTCAGCTCGATGATCGAGCGCACCGGGGCGGTGAGGTTGGTCAACGCCAGGTCCCCCGCCTTGGCCCGCGCCGCCTTGAGGGCGGTGACGAGCACGGACAGGCCGCTGGAATCGATGAACTGCACGTCGGCCAGGTTGACGATCAATCTGGCCGATCCGCCGTCGATGATGCGCTTGAGCTCGTCGCGGATGGCGGGAGCCTCGGCTGCGTCGAAGGCTCCGCTGATCGAAATGATGTCTACCGAGCCCTGCTGGCGATGAGAAAACGGCATTCGGCCTCCTCCTGCTGGCGGACCGCGCTCCGCGCCGTCAGTGGAAATCGCGATCTCCGGCGCCCCCTCGGTCCTGGATCAAAGCTAAGTGGAAGCTCCCGCCGAGGCAAGCCTGATCCGGCACGAACCCGGGTGCTCGACGAGGCTTCGCTGCCAGGGCGCCAGCGGCGTGTCCGCGGCCCAAGGGCTCAAGGAAGGATCCGGCCCAACTCAGGGGCCCTCCCAGTTGCACGAGTTCGTCGCCCGTACCTGGAAGAAGCGCAGAGGGGGAGAAGACGCCGCACCGTCGGTTTGCAGGTACTCGGTGGCCCCGTCGGTCTTTCCGGTCAGTACGGCACCGTCCATCGTGGCCACGTCGCTCTCCAGCAGGTGGTAGCCGGCGGCCCCCACGGTGGCCTGCCAACTGTGGACCAGGTCGCCACCCTGGCGGCGGATCCGCAGGCCCGTCGTCGAGCCCGGTAGCGGATCACTGCACTCCAGTGGCGAACACTCCAGAGCCCGATCGGCTCTCAGGTGCAGGGTCCAGCCGTTGAGTCGTCCGGGTGGGACAGCACTTTCCCGGTTGTCGTTGACCAGCAGAGTCCAGGTGCCCTGGGCGGCCTCGCCCTTGAAGTCGTCGAGGGAACCGGGGCCGTCGGGCTGCCGATCCCGGTCGTAGCGCAGCTTGAGGTCCTGGTCGCCGGCGTGGCTGCGATTGTGCAGCGTGACCTGGGTTCCGGCGGGGGAGACCAGGATCACCAGCAACTCACTGACATCTCCGTGGGTGATATCGACGCTCACGTCCACCTCGCCCACCAGAGCCTCGTCCGGCACGTCCTGGGGCGACTCCCGCGCTCCGAGGAAAGAGCTGGGAAGGTCGAGGGGCGGCCCGTCGGGATAGTCCCGCTCGAGGTTACCGATGGGGATGGCGAAACGGCTGTCCTGGGCCTCGGTCTCGGCCGAGTCGGTGGTCTGGGTGAAGTGCAGCATCTGGCCACAGGGCGCGTCGGGGGCGACGGTCAGCTCGTAGAACGGCTCGAGCATCTCGGCGCTGGCGCCCGCGGCCAGGTCCGGCCACTGACCGGAGCGGAGGGTGATCCGGGCCCAGTCGTCCCGATCGACGCGCAGCGAGCCGGTGACCGCCGTGGCCGCCTCGTTGCCGCGATTAGCGATCTGCACGGGCAGGCGCAAGGTTTCTCCCGGATCGAGGATGCCGTCCCCGCTGCCCAGGGGCGGGTCGTCGACGAGCCGATGACCGTCGTGGCTCAGGCGGGGGCCGGAGGTCGGGGAGACTCCTCCGGTGGCCACCAGAGCAAAGCCCTGGGGACCGATGGCCACACTGCTCGCGACGACCTCCACCGTCCACGAGCCGGCGGCGGGAGCATCGAAGAGTACCTGTTCGAGATTGTTGATCGGGTCGGACGAGCCGCCCGGCACCGAGTTCCCGTTGCCGTCGGTCTGATTGCCCCAGTAGACCGTTCCGTCGGGGGCCGTGACCTTCAGGTCGAGGTTGTTGACCGTCGCCTCGGCCGCCATCAGCTCCGCCGGCGGTTCGGTGAAGACCAGGGTGATGCGCAGGGGCTGACCACTGCCGTCCACTTCGAGGGGATAGCTCGCAGTGGCCCCCGTCGACAGTCCCTGATCCCGCCGCAGGTCGTCGAGCACCACCAGGCCGCGGCTGTCTCCGGCAAAGAAGAGGGAGCGCTCGAGGTTGACCCGGCCCCATCCCTCGTCGTCGTTGGGGTAGCCCGGCAGGCCGCTCATGTCCATCGCGCCGCTGATCAGCACCGCCTTCATCAGTGCACCCGAGGGCACCCGTGCATCAGCGGCCACCGGCGCGCCGGTCGGGTACCAGCCTTCGGTGAAGTACTGTCGGACCAGGGTCGCCGCTCCGGTCACCGCCGGCGAGGCCATCGAGGTGCCGGTCAGGCTGCGCGTCCCACAGCTCTGCCCCGAGGCGGCGGAAACCGTCGAACAGCCCGGGGCGAAGATCTCCGGCTTGCGGCGGCCGTCTGCCGTCGGTCCACGTCCTCCCGAACAGTGATTGTCGGCAGCCCCGTCCCGCTCGGAGGCGCCCACTGCGAGCACGTTCTTGGCGTTCTCCGGTGTCTTGAGGCTCGAGCCGTTGGTCACTGCGAACATCACCAGGGAGTCCTCGTACTGCCAGGAGAAATCGTCGATGTCGCGAGACCAGGTGGTGTAGGAGGTCGTCCCGTCGTCACCCCAGGAATTGGAGTGGGTTCGTGCGCCGTCCTGGTGGGCGGCGATCAGGTTGTCCTTGAGGTTCGAGGGGGACGAGCCGGAGCCCGTGATGTCGTCGAGGTTGGTGAACGAGATCTTGGCCGCGAAAGCCTGACCGTCCCCCGAATCCCATGCGCCCCAGGTGCCCTGGTCGCCGGCCATCGAACCGTTGGTGTGGGTTCCGTGGCTGTCGGCGCCCTGGCCGTTGCTCGAGCGGTAAGCGATCACCTTGCGGTGGTCGGGGCCGGGAGGATTGCCGCCGTCGTCGAAGTAGCAGGAGTCCAGGTCGAGGCGGCCGTCGATGTTGCCCATCACCTGTCCCTCGCCGTGCAGTCCGTGGTCCCAGATCGGGCGCAGGTCCTGGACATTGCTCTGGATCACCCAACTCGCGCCGTCGTTGCGCAGCGTGGCTTCCGGGTACTCTTCGATGAAGGCCACATCGGCATCGTGGGCGATGGCCTCGAGCAGCGGGCGAGGGGCCCGGACCAGCAGCCGCAGGGTGCCGTTGTCGGTCCAGCTCGCCCGCAGCTCCGCGCCCCGCTGCACCAGCCGGTCGGTGATCGCCGACACGTCGCCCCCCGGCCAGAGGTCGATGCTCACCAGCAGGCGCCCGCCGTCGCGCCGGTGGGCGTCTTCGAAAGGCCGTCGGCCCAGCTCGGGGGAGATCTTCCAGCCCGGTTCGATCGGGCCTTCCCAACGCACTCCAGGAAGGGTGGCCAGGGCCTGACGGGCCTCGAAGCCGGCCCGGACCACCCAGGCCTGGCGGGGGAGGTAGCCCAGCACCCGGGCACCCGTCGCCTCGACCAGCCGCCGGCGCTCTTCGCCGAGCACTCCCTCGAACTGCACGATGCGCACGTCCGCAGCGTTGCGCTCACCATCGTCGAGTCGCAGGTTGTCCGGCAGGTCGGGGGGCGCCAGTTGGGGGTCGAAAGTGCCGACCTGGAGTTCGAGGGGCACCCCCGCCAGGGCCGGGGCGCCCAGCGGCAGGGACAGCAGCAGCGAGAGCAGAACGGTGCGAGCGGTGGGGGGCATGGGGAGTCTCCGGAAAGAGTCTCCCTTCTAATACCGGCAAACCGTCCCGGAGGGAAGCCCGACTCTGATCCCGCAGAAGCGGTGCTCGACCGTTATTCGACGACCTTGAACTCCACGTCCCGGCTGACCTCGGACCCGCT
This sequence comes from Acidobacteriota bacterium, assembly GCA_027001345.1. Classification (GTDB taxonomy): domain Bacteria; phylum Acidobacteriota; class Polarisedimenticolia; order J045; family J045; genus JALTMS01. The sequence continues at coordinate 5,502 of JALTMS010000241.1, forward strand.
GAGATTGTCCTTGACCGAGACCTCGAGACGGTAGCGAGCGATCGGGTACTGGGGGGCGATGCCCAGGGTCCAGGCTCGGGCTGCGCCCGACTGGTGGGTTGCGACCACCGGCCGGCCGGCACGCACCCACCCGGCTCCGGCCTTCCCCGGAGGGCGGATAAAGAGCTGGTAAGTGATGTCGAAGTCGGTCTTGCCGTCCTGCTCGCCGGCGCCGAGCACCTGGTAGAAGATCGTCAGATCCTCGCCGCGTCGGACATCGGACGAACCCTTGGGGACCACCTCGAAGCCACTGACTCGGAACGGACCGGCGGCACTCTCGTCGGCCTCCAGCTTGTTGATCGATTCGGCGAGCAGGACCTTCGAGAGCCGAAGCTGGTCGGTGGGGACCCTCGAAATGATGCGGGATTCCTGGAAGCGGGGCGTGAACTGACCGTCTTCGGTGGCCACGCCGGCAACCACCGCGTAGCGACCCGGGGGCAGGGACCTGGCAGCCTGGGCGATCAGGCCGGTCGAGGTCGTGCGCTCGACGAAGGGGAAGGAGTCGGAGCCGAGGACCATGCCAGTGTCCTCGTCGTCCTCGCTGCGCACGAGAGCCACCAGCCTGTGGCCCTCGGCCAGCGGCTCGGGAAGGCTGAAGGTCAGCCAGGTCATGGTATTGCCCTCGGCGGCCGGGAAGAAGTACCAATCGGCCTTCCAGGGTGTGTCGATGGCGGCGGCGGTTTCGTCGAGGAGGGCACCGGCAGCATCCCACAG
>JALTMS010000242.1 GCA_027001345.1 Acidobacteriota bacterium
TCGCCAGGTCAAGCTGGACGGCGTAGTGGTGCCCAACGGTGCGGGCTGGATGAGCTTCTTCAGCCAAGGCGCGATGGGGCTCGGCGTAAGAGTGATGGACGGACCTGGGGATCCTGGATCGATGCGGGCACGAAAGGTGTTCGTCAAAGCTGGCTTGGCAGCGATAGATGCAATGCGAGAAGCTGCGCGCCAAGCTCTGGAAGAGAGCAAATCAGACTCCGGCACCTCCCAGGAGGTGCAGGCAGGGGCGAGCGGAGGAGAACCTGCTCCCTCGCCAGAGCCCTTGAACGCCGATGGGAGAGCGAAAAATCCACAGGGCGAACCGACAACGAAGAAGGGAATGATAGTGCTTTACGTCAAAGTTGACCTTCCTGGCGGTGTGCTCAAGGAAGCGATCCAGCGCTTTGAGCAGTTGGCTGGAGATGGGTTTCGGGTGACAACGGACTTGAACTCCCCTCTCGATGAGGGTGAAACCCTCCACCAGATGCGGCTGACCACCTCCGAAAAGGGAGGGTTTTCGCTGGAGCGGCAGGCGGAACTGGCGAAGAAGGAGGGTATTCCACTTGAGCAACTCTATGGGGCTACCCAAGGAAGATACAGTGAAGTTTATATCGACAGGATTCAGAATTATCTATCGGGCTTTGACAAAGCCTGGATCAAGAGTATTTCCGGCGACGCGAATCCATTGACCACCGCCATTGCGAACGTTATGGGACACGAGTTCGGACACCAGGTCGGCCTCGAGGATGACTACGCGGGCCAGCCGTTTCTTTACGATCGCCCGTATGCATCCCTGATGACGCTCCCGTTGATGCCGGGAACGCTCTTTTCGACAACACCGCGACTGTGGTCGCAGGATGGGAGATGGTAGTGGCTGCGATCCTACGATTTAGAGAGTTCTACATTTCGGGGTTTCTCCGGTTGCTAGCAGGCCTGCTCTTCTTGGCAGGGGTGGGCATGACAGGAGCCTGCGCAGGCCGGCAGTCTTTGGCGGTACCTCAGCCAGCGGCACCCGCCGAGGCGGATGCGGATCGGGTGGCGCAGCAATACGCTCGTCTGCTTTCCGAGTTACAGCAGGATCCTCTGGCGGCTAGAATTCGGGAGGAGTATCCGACATCTACTTTGCCGCGTCCCATTGTTTCAGCGCCGAAGCAAAGGGAGATCTTGATCAGGAACATTATTCGTCTACCGCGAAGCAAGTGTAGCGTTGTGACAGTGCGGCGCCGTTCATTCTTGCTACGTCCATCATGGAGGGCTGAAGGCGTGGGCGGCGGCGGCAGCGTGCTGGTGGACATCTGGGGTGTGACGGCAGACGGCAAACTGCAGAAGTTGGGGTTCGGCGCGGAGGTCGGAGGAGACTACTGGCTGTACGACGACCTGGACCCTCATATTGCTGCAGCTTTCGCCAATGCCTGCTATGCGGGGCCCCGAGCCGAGGCCAAAGAACAGCTCATCGCCGGTCTAAGCCTGTTGTCGGTTGGCAATCTCTGGAATCAAGATAAGGAAGCTCGCCCTTTGATGGTTGAAGTGAAGTCCAAGTCTGACTTCCCAAAAGGGTTACCCTCGAAGGTTCAGGAATGCCTAGGCGAGAATACTGGTAGGTTGACGCAATGCGTGGAGTTGAGTGGTGGCAGCGCTGAGAGTCATGAAGTCATCCGTACGCGATGCTTCTTGTACACCAACACTCGACCTCGGTGGTCGTGGACAGACCTGGTTTGCTTTGGGTTCTTGTACCGAGAAAGCGGCGATCTGCTCTATTCGGAGATTCTTCTGCACGATAAGTGCAGCGATTTCGGCCGGAGGTCATTCATGGATGAGATCGGTCGCTAGTTGAATCCGGCACCCGTATCCCAGTCACGGAGAGCGGGAGCGGCGGCTCACCGCGAGCATGGAACTCGGGTCGAGCACAGGACGCGCATCCGAGGGGCTGGGTGGATCTGCGCACCCGAAGCGGGCAGCGCGGTGCGGTAGTTTCTATCGTCCCGGGTGGGAGTAGAGGGGGTCGTCGAGGCGCCGCATGTGCTCGATGTAGCGCTGGTCGGGGATGTCGTTGGCCCACCAGCCGGCGGCGTTGGCGAGCACGTAGCCGGCGAGGAACAGGCCGACGACCACGGCGGCGAAGGTCAGCGGGCGCCAGCGCTGATGGGGTGGGCCGACGGTGAGGGTGCCAGCGGCGGGGCAGACTGCCAGGCAATCCAGGCAGCCGGTGCATTCCGCGCTGCTGACCGCGGGCAGTCGAGAGACGGGTAGGTGGGCCATGCAAACGTTGTCGCAGGCCTTGCAGTCGGTACAGGTTTCGGCCCGGCGGCGGACCTTGACCGGTGAGAGCCACGAGAAGATGCCGAGCAGCGCGCCGTAAGGGCAGAGGTAGCGGCACCAGGCACCCTGGACGACCACGCTCAGCAGGGCCAGCACGACCAGTACGATCGCTCCCGTCCGACTGATCTCGGCGAAGAAGAGGTACATCTTCACGTCCGCCACCTGGTTGTAGTCGGAGGTGATGAAGGCCCGCAGGCCATCGGGGCCCATGACGAAGATCGCCCAGAGAAAGAAACCCAGCAGCAGGTATTTCAGGCTCCTGAGCGGAATGTCCAGCCATCTGGGCGCCCGCAGCAACCGACCGAAGAGCAGCCTGCCGAGGCGCGCGAGAGCTTCGGAAATCAGTCCCACGGGACAGATCCACGAGCAGAAGGCCTTGCGGGCCACGATCGCGATCAGCACGAAGATCACGAAAAGCACGGTGGCAGCGGGGTGGACCCGGTTGAGCGTCCCCTGGTAGAAGGCATCGAGCAGGCCCATCAGCCCGCTGATCGGCAAGAAGCCCTCGACCCCCGGCGGCCGCTCGGGCAGGGGGAGTGTGCCCCGCTGGGCAGCGCCCACGAAGCGGGCGAAGGCGACACCGAGAACGAGGCAGAGCAGGGCGAAGCCAACCTGTACCAGCACGCGGATACGATAGGAGCGGGCACCCGGCGTCCGCACGCGCCCTTCGAGCCAGCCAAGCAGGGGGTGGATCTTGCCGCGAGGTGCGCTCATCGCTGCGCCTTCTCGGTGGAGAGGGGGCTTCTGTTGCGAAGGCTACGCATTCTGGCCGCCTCCCCCGGGGCTGTCAAACCTGGGACATGGGGGAGCCGCGGATCCGGGCGGCCGGCGGTGGAGGGGCTCCGAGCCGTGTGCGATACTCCGCCCCCCGCGCGACGGGGCAGGGAGTCGATCGATGGTCGAAAGGGAAGTTCTCGCAGATGGGCTGACGCTGCTGGTGGAGCGGGTTCCGGCGGTGCGTTCGGCGACCATTGGGGTCTGGCTGCGGATGGGTAGTCGCCACGAGCCCTCGCGCCTGTCGGGCATCTGCCACTTCATCGAACACTTGCTCTTCAAGGGCACCGAGAACCGAAGCGCTCGCGAGATCTCCCTGCTCACCGACCGGATGGGCGGGCACCTCGACGCCTTCACCTCGAAGGAGAACACCTGTTTCTACGCCCGGGTGCTCGACGAGCACCTGCCGCTGGCTGTGGATCTGCTCTCGGACATCGTCCGGCACCCGCTCTTCGACGCCGAAGAACTCGAGCGGGAGCGCCGGGTGATCCTGGAAGAGATCCGGATGGTCAACGACTCGCCCGAGGACCGGATCTACGACCTCTTCTGCGAATCCTTCTGGCCCCGGCATCCCCTCGGCCGGCCGATCCAGGGCACCGAGGAGAAGGTCGGGGCGATGAGTCGTCGTACGGTGGCCAACTTCTTCCGTCGGGCTTACGTGCCGGAAAACATCGTCATCGCCGTTGCCGGCCGGGTCACGGCCAGGCACCGGCGGCTGCTCGAGCGGGCCTTCACCGGGTTGCCGTCTGGCAAGCGTGTGGCCGCAGGAGGCGCGCCCCGTTTTCGCCCCGGTCTCAGGCGTGAGCTGCGCAAGGACGTCGACCAGGTACATCTGCTCTTCGGCCTGCCGGGTCTGGCCTCGGGAGATCCCGACCGTTTCTGTCTGCACCTGCTCAACACCCTGCTCGGCGGCAGCATCTCTTCGCGGCTCTTCCGGCGGGTGCGCGAAGAGCGGGGCCTGGCCTACTCGGTGGCTTCCCAGGTCCATTCCCACGAAGGCGGCGGCCTGCTGACGGTCTATGCCGGCACCTCGCCCGCCTCGGCTCGGGAGGTCCTCGCCCTGTGCCTCGAAGAAATGCGTGACCTGGCCGCCCGCGCGCCGGCCGCCGAAGAAGTGGACGTGGCTCGTGACCATCTCAAGGGCAGCATGTTGCTCTCGCTCGAGTCCACCAGCAGCCGCATGAGTCGGGCTGCCCGCGAAGAGATGGTTCTGGGCCGCCACATGACCGCCGAGGAAATCACCGCCGAACTCGATCGGGTCCAGCCCGAGCATCTCCAGCGCCTGGCGGAAAAGCTGATGGCCGGTCGCCGGGTGGCCCTTGCAGCGGTGGGCAATACCAAAGGGCTGCGCATCCGCGAGCGGGAGCTGGCTCTGTGAACGCCGAAGTGCGCGTGGCGGTGCAGGTGTTGCCCCACGGGAGGGGCCTGCCCTTGCCGACCTACGCCACCGAGGGATCCGCCGGCCTCGACCTGCGGGCTGCGGTGGAAGGCGAGATCGTCCTGGCTCCCGGTGAACGGACCCTGGTGCCGACCGGCCTGAAGCTGGCGATCCCACCGGGCTTCGAGGGACAGGTTCGGGCGCGCAGCGGTGTGGCGCTGAAGGCCGGCGTGGGTCTGCCCAACGCTCCGGGCACCATCGACAGCGACTACCGCGGCGAACTCAAGGTGATCCTGATCAACTGGTCCGAGACCCCCCACGTGATCCGCAGAGGTGAGAGAATCGCCCAACTGGTGATTGCGCCGGTGACGCGGGCCTGCCTGGCGGAGGTCGAGGAACTGCCGGACACCTCCCGCAGTAGCGGCGGATTCGGTCACACCGGACGGGAGTGAGCATGGAGGTCGTGGTCCTCGGATCGGGCTCCAAGGGCAACAGCGCCCTGGTGCGGGCTGCCGGCTCGGCGCTGCTGGTCGATGCCGGGCTCTCCGCCCGCCAGCTCCGGCGGCGCCTCGACGCGGTGGGGCAGGACCCGGCCCGCATCGAGGCCGTGCTGCTGACCCACGAGCACAGCGATCACATTGCGGGGTTGCGGGTCTTTCGGCGTCGCTTCCCCCTACCCGTGGTGGCCAACGCCCCCACTCTCGAGGCTACCGAGCGGATCGTCGGTGAGAGCCTGGACGGCAGCGTCGAGCAGGCCACCGGCACCTGCCTCGAGATCGGTCCGTTTCGGGTCACCAGCTTTCCCGTGCCCCACGATGCGGCCGAAACCGTCGGCTACGTGATCGAGGCCGAGGGTGTGCGCCTGGGCTACGCCACCGACCTCGGGCACGTCACCCACCTGGTACACGAGCGCCTGGCGAGCTGCGAGTTGGTGGTGATCGAGGCCAACCACGATCGGCAGATGCTCCTCGATGGACCCTATCCCTGGGCGACCAAGCAGCGGGTCGCCTCGCGGCACGGCCACCTGAGTAACGACCATGCCGCCAGCCTGCTGCCCGACCTGGCCCGCTCATCGGCCCGGGCGGTGGTCCTGGCCCATCTCTCGGAAACCAACAACGACCCGTTGCTGGCTCTCGCTGCGGTCAAGGGCGCCCTGCACGCCGAAGGTCTGGATGCGATGCGGGTCGAGCTGGCACGGCAGGACGCTCCTGCGGCCGGCGTGGCGGTCTGAGCAGGCCGCTCGAGTGCGCCGCCGCTGAAGGGGAAAGCACAATGATCGAACGCTACACCCGCCCCAAGATGGGCCGACTCTTCACCGATCAGGCGCGGCTCGAAGCCTGGCTCGAGGTGGAACTGGCGGCCACCGAAGTACTCGCCGAGCGCGGCCAGGTGCCCGTCAAGGCCCTGCGCGCCATCCGCCGGCACGCCAAGGTGGACGTGCAGCGGGCCCTGGAAATCGAGAAGACCGTCAACCACGATGTGATCGCCTTCGTCACCTCGGTGGCCGAGAAGGTAGGCCCCGAAGGGCGCTACCTGCATCTGGGGCTGACGTCTTCCGACGTGGTGGACACCGCCCTGGCGCTGGTGATGGTCAAGGCCAGCGATTTGCTGATCGAAGACGTCGATGCCCTGCTCGACGTGCTGCGCGAGCAGGCCGAGCGCTGGGCCGAGCAGCCGATGGTCGGCCGGACCCACGGTGTCAACGCCGAGCCGATCACCCTGGGCCTGAAGATCGCCAGTTGGGCCACCGAGATGGCTCGCAGCCGCGAGCGGCTGGTC
>JALTMS010000243.1 GCA_027001345.1 Acidobacteriota bacterium
GAACTTAGGGCCGCGCCACGGGCCGGCTTGTCAGCTCCGTGGCGCGGCCCTAAGTTCACTTTCGCATGGAAGATCAACCCATCAGGAGTCGCCGCGTGTCCAACAAGAGCTACGTCAAGCCCGTGATCGTCTACCGCGAGAAGGTCGAAGCCCGCGCCGCCGGCTGTGCCAAGGCCGATGCAGTCTCCTGCTCCTCGGGTCCGATTCAGAGCTGATCCTTCTCGCGCCAACGCGCTTCCAGCCCTCTTCAGTTCCGCCGGCCTTCGCCTCGGAAGGAGCATTGTGTCCTTTCGGGGGTGGTGGTACATTCCGCTGACGAACCGGCGGAAAGCCCCGCTGTTTCGAGGTTTTCGAGCTGTTTCTCTTTCTTCCGGTCCGCGGGGGCAGGGATGACCAGGGTGCTCCTCGTCGATGATGCGCGCCTGATGGCCGAGCTGGAAGGCACGGCTCTCGGCCGCTCGAGTTTCGAGCTGGTTCCGGTGCGAGCCGGCGAAGACATCGTCGCGCTTGCCGCACGGCTGCTCCCCGACGTCATCCTGTTGCGCAACGGCGAGAGTTTTCCCGACGCTCTGGAAGCCTGCCGCGCCCTGGAGTCCGATCCGGTGACGCGGGAGATTCCGGTGGTCTACATCGGCCTCGGTCTTCACCGCCAGCGTTACCTCTCTGCCGGGGTGAAGGTCTTCATCCCCCGGCCGGTGACTCGGCACGAGCTGCAGGAGGCCATGCGGCACGTGCTCCGCCTGCGGGATCGGGTGGCTCTCCGGCGCCGGGTTCGCCTGCCGGTTCGCCTGCTCGTGGATCAACGCGTCATCGAAGGGCGCAGTGTCAATCTCTCGATCACCGGCGCGCTGCTCGACCTGTGCCGCCGCATCGATCCCGGTCAGTGCGGAACGCTCTGCTTCACCGCGGCGGGTCGTGAGGTGGAACTGGCCGCCGAGGTGGTTCGCTACGGTCCGGGGCCGGGCATCGACAGGGGCGTGGGAGTGCGTTTCGTCGGCATCGATGCCCACACCGTCGCCTGGCTCAGTCGCTTCGTGCGCACCGAGGGCGAGCGGCGGGCGGCGGCGAGCAGCGGGGTCGCTCCGTGAGTGCCCCGCCGCGCATCCTGCTGGTGGACGACGACCGGGAGATCCTCGAGATGACGTCTCTGTTGCTGGCCGGCGCCGGTTACGGTGTCGAGACGGCGCCCTCTGGAGAGGAGGCGCTCTTCCGCCTGCATCAGGAGCCTTTCGATCTGGTCTTGCTGGATATCAACATGCCGCGGATGGACGGCTGGGAAGTTCTGCGCCTGCTCAAGGAAGACGAGGCGACCCGCGCGCTGCCGGTGATCATGTTCTCCGTCAACTTCGAACTGCGGGAGAAGCTGCACGCGCTGCAGCAGGGCGCGGTGGACTACATCACCAAGCCCTTCGATACCCGCGTTCTGGTCGAGCGCGTGGCGGGCGCGTTGCCCGCCACGGCCGGAGGCAACGAGTGAAACCGGCTTCCGGCGACGAGTTCCATCGCCTGAGAACGGCGTTTCTCCGGCTTCGGGCCGCGCTGCGTGATCCGACCACCGGCCTGTATGCCTACTCACTGCATTTCGACGAAGTGCGGGCCCTGCTGACCCGTCGCCGGCGGGTCGGGGTGGTGTGGATCGGTCTGGGTGATCGGCGGCTGGTGGAATCGGTCTACGGCTGGGAAGCCTACGACCGCCTGATCGCCGAGGCCTCCGCCTCGCTTTCCGGCCTGCGTGGCGAGATCTTCGCCGACGAGGGCATTCTCACGGTGACGGGTGTCCACGCCGATGCCTTCGTGCTCTTCACGCCCTCGGCCGAGGGAGATGCCGAACTGGTCCCCGAGACTCTCGCCCTGCTGACTGACGCCCTGCGCGCAGAACTCGAAGGGAAACTGGCCCGGGCCGACGTCGCCCTGCCCGCGGTGCCGGCGCCGATTCGGATCGGCTCCGCACTGATCGAGGACAATCCCTTCCACCGCTTCGAGCGGCAGGTCTATCAGGCGATCGACGAGGCGCGAACCCTGGCCGAGCGGCCGCGGGATTCCGAGCGCCTGGCCTGGATGGCGGAGATTCAGCGGGTGTTGCGCGAGCGCGACCTGCATGCGGTCTTTCAGCCTGTCGTCGAACTCGACAGCGCCACGGCGGTGGGCCTCGAGGCCTTCGTCCGCGGTCGGCCGGGGACGGTGCTGGCCCTGCCGCGGGTCCTGTTTTCCGTCGGCCGCCGCTCCGGCCTGGCAGGTGAACTCGACCGACTGTGCCTCGAGCGCATCGTCGAGGCTCTCGACCGCGAACACAGTCCGGCGCTGCTCTTCGTCAATGTCACCCCGGAGGGTCTGGCCGATCCCCGCTGGCGCTCACGCGAGACTGTCGAGCGACTGGCGGCGGCGGGTCTGGGGCCGGAGCAGATCGTACTCGAGGTGGTGGAGGGGCAGATCCTCGGCGATCCCCAGCGCTATCGGGAAGTGCTCGAGCCCCTGCGGGCGGCGGGCTACCGGCTGTCCCTCGACGACATGGGCTCGTCGGCCCGTTCGGTGAGTCTGGTGGAGGATCTGCGGCCCGAGTTCATCAAGTTCGACTTCTCGCTGTTGCGGGGCGCGGGCAGCGAGCCGCTGCAGCGGGAGTTGATCCGCTCGCTGGTGGCGCTGGCCGAGCGGGCCGGCGCGCGGCTCGTCGCCGAGCGGATCGAGAGCCGGCGGGAGCGCGACTTCCTGCTCGATTGTGGTGCTCGCTGGGGACAGGGCTACTTCTTCGCCCGCGAAGGAGCACCGGCAGCCTACCGTCCGGGAGCCGCGGGGAGGGTGGTGTGATCGCCCTGGCCGCATGGGAAAGCCTGGCTCTGCTGGCGGGCACGCTGCTGCCCGGCGTCGCCCTGGCCCTGGTCGGCGTGCTGCTCTTCCTCGCGGGCCTGCGAGTCGGCCGTCGCTGGCCGCCGGGTGCCGTGCGCCGACTGGCCCAGGCGCTGCGCGACCTGAGCGCCGGCGGCTCGGAAGCCGATCTCGACGACCTGCGGGACGGCCCGGCCGGCGAAGTGGCCGAGGAGATTCGCCGGCTCGCCGCGAGTCTCCGCCAGGCCGGGCGCGAGGGACGCGGTCGATCCGCTCGCCTGCTCGAAGCGCTCGAGGCCTTCGGTGATCGAGGTCTGTTGTTGCTGGATCGTGAGCTGGTGGTGCAGGCGGCCAGTGAGGGCCTGGCGCGGATCGTTGGTGGGCGCCCGGCGGACTTCATTGGGCGGCCCGTGGCGGGCATCTTCACCGCCGAGAGCTGGAAGACCCTCGCCGCCTGGCTGACCGACCCCGAGGCTCTCGAGCAGAGCGCCTGCCAGCGCGGCGAGTTGCGCCGGGCCGATGCCGAGCCCAGCGCGGTGCGGCTCGTCGTCACTGTCGTGCCCGGGTCGGAACGGGAGATCGCTCTGCTGGTGGAGATGGCAGACGAGGACGAGGCGCGCAGCGCCCGGCTCGAACGCGATCTCGCCGAGGCCCGCGCACTGAGCGATGCGGTGGCCGAGGCGATCGTGGTCATTCAGCAGGGGCGGGTGGTTTCCCTCAGTGGGGGTGCCGAGGCCTGGCTGGGTGGCGAGGTGATCGGTGAACGCCTCGAGCGATTGCTGGCCGCCGAGGACCTGCTGCTCGCCCTCGATCGGGTCGGGCGAGCCGAAGCTGGGGAAAAGGTCGAGCCCTTCCGATGCTGGATCGTCCCGCCCGCGCCCCACGATCCCCGGCGGGTGGAAGCGCGCCCGGTGCCCTGTCATCACGGTGCGGCGCCCGCCGTGGCTCTCGCCTTGCGGGTGGCCGCTGCTCGCGAGCCCCGCCCTCGCCACAGCCGCGACAACCAGGCCCGGCTGCTGGCCCTGCTCGAGACCCTGACCGAGGGTTTCGTGCTGCTCACCCCGGCTGCCGGGGAGGGCTGGCAGGTTTCCCTGGTCAACCCCCACACGCGCCGGCTGCTCGGCGGCGCTCGGGAACTCGTGCCGGGAGCCGGCGAGCAGGTGCTGGCCGAGATCCTCGACGACTGCCTCGGTGCTCGTACCGGGAGCTTCCGCGAGTTCCTGGCGGCACCGCCCTCGGCGATCGGTGAGCCGCGGACCCGGGTGGTGGAGGTGGCGGGCCCGCCGCCCCGCAGCATCGAGGTCTCTTTGCGCGCGGTGCGGACCGGCGAGGGAGAGCTGATCGGCAAGGTGCTGGTGCTGCGGGATGTCAGTGCCCAGCGCCGCCGGGAACGGCAGCTCGCCGGCAGCGCCCAGCGACTCGAACAGTCCCGGCGCAGTCTTCAGCAGGCCTACGAGGAACTCAGTGCGGCGAATCGCAATCTCGAGCAGCGGAGTGAGGAACTGGCTCGAATGAATCGGGAACTGGTCGAACTCGACCGCACCCGGGCCCAGTTGCTGGCCAACATCTCCCACGAGCTGCAGACCCCGCTGGTGTCGATCCGCGGCTACACCCAGATGGTCCTCGAGGGTCGGCTGGGCAAGATCAACGAGGAACAGCGGCGAGGGCTCGAGGTGGCGGTGCGCAACGTGGACCGGATGGTGGAGATGATCTCCGCCCTGCTGGCCTACGCTCGTTCGGAGAAGGCCGAGCCTGCCGACCCGGAACCCATCGACCCGCGTCCCGTGCTGGCCGAAGTCCTCGATCGGCACCGGGAGAGCGCCGCGGCCCAGGAGGTCAGCCTGGTGGCCGAGACGGTGCCCGAGGGGTTGTGGCTGATGGCTGAGCAGGAGGCCTTGCTGCAGGTGCTCGACAACCTGGTGGCCAATGCCATCAAGTACAACCGCCGGGGCGGCCGGGTGACGGTGAGCATCACGGCCGGGCAGGGCCCGTGGGTCGAGTTGAGCGTTGCGGATACCGGGCTGGGCATCGCTCCCGACGAGGTGGACAAGGTTTTCGACCGCTTCTACCGCGCTCGCAATGCGGCGGGCATCGCAGGCACCGGCATCGGTCTGGCCACCGTCCGCAACCTGGTCGAGCAGCACGGGGGGCGGATCGAAGTGCACAGCGAGCCCGGACAGGGCACCGTCTTCCGGGTGCATTGGCCCCGAGCCGAAGTGCGCGACGCCCAGTCGTCGGTGTAGGCAGTTTTTGGGGAAAGAGGGGCGAGTCCATGACTGTGGACTCGTGGCCGCTGCGGCACGGACGGACGGTCTTGCCGGTTTTCGCTTTCAGTGTGCGTGGTGGAGCAGGATCGATCCGGCCACCGCCACCGACAGGGACTCGCACTCCGCCCGCATCGGAATGCTCACCGCAGTCGCCGCGGCGACCAGCTCCTCGGGCAGGCCCGCGGCCTCGGCGCCGAGCAGCAGCCGTGGGCGCCCCTTCCAGCTCAGCGCGGAGGGCGCCGCTCCTCCCCGGGGCAGCGCTGCGATCAGTGTTTCACCGCCGGCGATGAGCTGCTCGAGCAGCGTCTCCGCGTCGGTGGCACGGGCGACGGGAAGGCGGTGGATCGCCCCCGCGCTCGAGCGCACCGCCTTGGGGCTCCAGGGGTCGGCCCCCTCGGCGGCCACCAGGCCCGCTGCACCGAAGGCCAGAGACGAGCGGATCAGCGTGCCCAGGTTGCCGGGATCCTGGACCTTCCAGCAGACCACCACCACGCCGGGCGTCCGACCTTCGAGCACCGCGTGGGGGGCGTCCGCTTCGGCGGGGAGACGACAGGCGGCGAGCAGACCCGGGCCGTGGGATGTGGGCGCGGTGCGTTCGAGCAGGGCCTGCTGCACCGGCTGCACCGGCACTTCCCGGTCGAGCAGAGTCGCGATCAGCCCCTGGCAGGGCTGCTGCTCGACGCGTGCCGAGGCGACCAGGACCCACACCGGTTGCACGCCGGCGGCCAGGGTCTCGGCCAGGGCGGTGGGGCCCTCGACCAGGAACAGTCCCGCCTCCCGGCGTCGGCGAGGCTGGCGGCCGAGTCGACGAGCCTGCCGGATCAGGGGATGGGACGAGGACTTGAGCGCTTCGGGGAGCCGAACCATCGCGGGGGTGCCTCCAGAGGGGAAAACGGGGCGTGGAGGGAGGATAATCCACCCATGGATCTCTCCCGGAACTTTTCTGCCGATCGAGCAGGTGTCGTCGCGGCGGCCCGCTGGCTGCGGGGAGGGGGGCTGTTGATCTACCCCACCGAGACCTTCTATGCCCTGGGTTGCGACCCGCGCTGCGGCGACGCGGTCAGGCGCGTGCGGCGGCTGCAGGCGCGCGCGGCGCCCAAGGCCCCGCCACTGCCCGCGGGCGCCGCCGAGCAGGTGGGGGCGG
>JALTMS010000244.1 GCA_027001345.1 Acidobacteriota bacterium
CGCGCCGAGCCACCCCGGCAGCCCAGCGCTTGAGCCTGCGGGGACCGAGCAGGCCCGTAGCCCCCCGCGCCCCGACGCCGTCGAGGTTGATGACCAGGCTCGAGGCCTCCGGCAGTGCGTCGAGCCGGTGCCGCAAGACCCGTGCGCCCACCAGCAGATCCTCCTCCGCTCCGGTGAACACCGCCATCACCTCCGTTCCCCGGGGCAGAGAGTCGGCCAGGATCCGAATCGTCGCCAACACCACCGCCACCGACCCCCCATTGTCCAGCGCGCCGGGAGAGCGGTTGCCGAAGGTCAGCGCCGCCAGCAGCCCCGCACCGACGGCTCCGGCTCCGCAGGCCAGCCGTGCCGTCAGCGGCCCGACCTCGGACGCGGCTCCCGTAATGAACGCCGCCGCCAGCGCCGCCTGCCCCGCGAAGCCGACCGCCAGCAACCCCGCGGCCAGACCTCGAGCCAGGAAAGGCAGGTTCTGGGACTTGCTGTCGTGGTGGGCGACGAGTACGAGACGGCGGCTCGGCTCGGTGGATCCGGCCCGTACCACCACGTTGGCAGTCGTCGACTCGCCGCTGCCGAGCCGGTAGAGCCCGTCCCAGCGTGCGACCAGCGCCAGCAGGCCTGCGGCCGCGGCGAGCCATCCCAGCGCCAGCAGCAACTCCCCGAGCCCGCCACCGATCGCCGAAAGCAAGTCCGCCACGACGATCGCCACGAAGGCTGCACGAAACAGGTTCAACGCGGGCCGGGAGCTGAACGAAAAGACCTCCTCTTCGACCTCGAAACCCCCGGCTTCCAGGACAGCAGCCAGGTGACGTCGTACGTCCCGGTCCCCCTCGCTTCCCGCGCGACGCGGCCGGGCCAGCCGACCGACGCTTTCGAGTAGAGCCGGACCGGACGTGATCTCCGCCCCCGAAGCGATCACTTCACCTCGAGCTGGACGGCAACCTGCCGGATCAACGGCACCACGTAGTTCAGCGTCAGCCGCCGCAGGGAAAAGGAACGTGCCCTGCCCTGCCGAACACTCGACGAGAGGGTGAACTCGTCGATCACGGCCCCCTGGGCATCGAGCAGGCGGAGATGCACCTCGACGCGCACTCGACGCGCCTCCGAGTTCTCCACGTGGACCTCGTAGCGCTTCCAGGAATAGCGCTCCTGCCCTCCCCGGGGTGGCAGCAACGAATCGGCCATCTGCCGCGAATCCGCCGTGATCTTCAGAGCGGTCAGGCGCACGCTGCCCACGCTCAGATCGACTGCGGTCTCCTGGCCCTGGACAAAATCCACCTTCACCGTCGCAGGCGCGGACTCGGCCACTGACCACCCGAGAAACACCAGACAGGACAACGCAACGACGACCCCTCTGCGGAACCGCGTAAGCTGTGCATCCATCATCACTTGACCCTTTCCAGGCTGGACATCGAAGCGGTCACTGCACTCAGCTTAGCAGGCCGGCAGCCGCGATGGACACTCGGCTGCCAGGAACCTAGCTTTGCCCTCGCGGGCTTTGCCGAGGAATGCCATGACGACCAGTAATGCGCCGGCCACTGAACAACAGCACCTGACCGAACTTCTCGAAGAGGCGATCGCAGATGGGCGGCTGTCCCTTCCGCTGATGCCGGAAGTCGCCGCTCGAATCAAGGTCGAGGTCGGCAACCCGCATTCCAGCGCCCACAAGCTGGCGGCGGTGATTGCCACCGATGCAGCCCTCGCCGCCCGCGTATTGCGGATGGCCAACTCGGCGATCTATGCCGGCATGTCGGAAATCTGCGAGCTGGACCAGGCCATCGTGCGCCTCGGGTCGGCAATGGTGGTGGCGCTGGCCGTCGGCGCTGCTGGCAAGGAGACCTTCCGCTCCGAGGACCCCGGATTCGCCAAGGTGCTCAGGAAGGGATGGGAGGACTCCCTGCGCTCGGCCGCATTTTGCCGGAGAGCTGCACCGCAGATCGATCACTCCGCCGAAGAAGCCTTCCTCGCTGGCCTGATGCGCCGTGCGGGAGAGCCGATTCTGTTCAGTGTGGTCCTGGACAAGATCCGCCTGGGAAAGCTCGAACGACCCGACACCGAGACCGCTCGGCGGGTGATCGCGCGCCTCGCACCACGGGCGGGGGGACGCTTGCTCGGCGCCTGGGGCCTGCCCCGCAGCATCGTCAACGCCGTCGCCCGGCAGTACGACTTCGAGCAGGCCGAGGAGGAGTACCGGCTGCTGGCTGCGCTGACGGGTCTGTCGGGTCTCGCCGCGGCCAACTGGCTGTCGCCGACCATCGCCCAGGATCTGGCCTCCCAGCCGACCGCGGAGGCCCTCGGCCTCGACGCGGGCAGCCTTTCGTCCCTGATCGATGGCGCCCGAGAAGACTGGGGCGAGCTGGCTCCCAGCCTCTGACGCCGCTGTCCGCCTCGAAAACACCGCCGCATCCACCGGATCGCCACTCAAGACCCGCGCCCGGCGTCCGAAGAGTGTGGGGGGAACTCCCCCCAAGGGAAGGGCCACGGACTCCTGTCACACCACGGAGCGTCCGCGGAGGATTCGCTGTGAGACGCAGGACCAGGGGCTACACGCTGACCGAGATCATCCTTTCCATCGCGGTGATCGGTTTTCTCGCCGGCTCTCTCTCACCCCTGCTGCTGCGGCATATCCAGGCCACGCGGGCGGCCACTGCAACCAGCGACCTCGACGAACTGGCGGCCGGCTTCCAGCGCTATCGCCAGGACACCGGTCACTGGCCCTGCCTGTGGAAGCCGGAGTCGAGCCCGGAGTTCCACAGCAACCTGGTTTCCATGACCTGCCTGTATGACGACAACGGCCTGGACGGCTGGGCCGGTCCCTACCTCTCTCGCTCGGCGGGACGCGTGCAGGAGCGCGAGGTGATGGCCATGGAGAACGGCGACCTCTGGGAAGGCTTCGTCGATCCCTGGAGCAGGCCCTACAGAGCCTGGTTTGCCGCCTCGGCCACGGGAGGGGGCGGGATCGTGGTCTACTCCCTCGGTTCCAACGGCAAGGTGGATACGCCCTCCCGGGATCTGCTTGCCGGCCGCTGGCAGGGCGACGACCAGGGTCGGGTGGTCACCCCCGCCAGGCGGGCGCGGTAAGCGCACAGGCGCCGTCTGCCCTCCTTGCTCATCAGCCCGGACGCACGGTTTCCCTGCTAACCTCGTTCCAGAGCCATGGCTGAAACCCCTCGATTCATCGCCGACGTGATGCTGGGCCGACTGGCCCGCTGGTTGCGGATTGTCGGCTGCGACGTGAGCTGGAACAGCCGCTGGGACGACGCCACCATCGCCTCCCTCGCCGCCCAGGAAGGCCGCTGGGTACTGACCCGGGATCGAGGTCTGCTCGCCCGCCGCACCGTGCGCCGGGGCCTGCTGATCGACTCACAGCAGCTCGAGCAGCAATTGCAGCAGGTCGCCGAGCGATTCGGCCTCGATTTCAGCGCGGGCCCTCGCTTCACGCGCTGCACCTTCTGCAACCAGCGACTCGAGGTTCTCGACCGCGCCGAGGCTCGCGGCCGGGTCCCGCCCTTCGTCTGGCGGCAGCAGGCGAGCTTTTCCACCTGCCGGGCATGTGGCCGCATCTACTGGCGGGGAAGCCACGCGACACTGGCGGCGACCCATCTGACCGAGGGCCGGCCACGTCCTGCCGGGGGCGAGGAAATCGAATCTCCGCCTTGACGGCGGCGGGGTCGGCCCGTAATCTCTGTCCTTCGCGGGCGGCTAGCTCAGCTGGAAGAGCGCCTGCCTTACACGCAGGAAGTCACTGGTTCGAGCCCGGTGCCGCCCACCAGATTGGTTGATTCGCCCTAGCGGGGGCGTGGTGCAGCTGGTTAGCACGCAGGCCTGTCAAGCCTGAGGTCGCGGGTTCAAGTCCCGTCGCTCCCGCCAATCTCGACACCTCCCAAGCCGCCGCTCGCCCCTCGGCGACGGGCTCACTTGCGATGCACAACCGCAGTGGAGGCCTGATCGGTGGGCATGATGAGGATCTCCTCGATATTGACGTGAGCCGGACGGTCGAGGGCCCAGACCACCGCCTCGGCCACGTCCTCCGCCGCCAGGGGTGTCATGCCGTCGTAGACCGCCCTGGCCTTGTCTGCATCGCCGTGGAAGCGAACGAGACTGAACTCGGTATCCACCATGCCGGGATCGATGGAGGTCACGCGGATCCCCTGTCCGACCGTGTCGAGCCTCAGGCCCCGGTTGAGAGCCCGGACGAAGTACTTGGTCCCGCAGTAGACCGCCCCACGGGGGTAGACCTCCCGTCCCGAGATCGAGCCGATGTTGACGATGTGCCCGCCGCCCCGGGCCACCATCCCCGGCACCAGCAGCCGGGTGATGTTCAGCAATCCCTTGATGTTGGTGTCGATCATGCGGTCCCAGTCGTCGAAATCGCCCTCCGGAAAGTCGCTCAGGCCGGCAGCCAGTCCCGCATTGTTGACCAGGATATCCACCTCGCCCCAGCCGGCATCGACGATCCGCGCGACGGATGCCCGCACGTCCTGCCGGTCTCTCAGATCGATCTCGAGCGCTCCGCAGCTCTCGGGACCATGGCGCTGGACGATCTCGTCCCGCAGAGCGATCAGTCGCTGCTCGCGACGAGCCGCGACGATCACCCGGGCGCCGGCGTCCGCCAACCTGACCGCACACGCCGCGCCGATGCCCGAACTCGCCCCCGTGACCACTGCGATTTTGCCTTCCAGTCGACTCATGGTGTCTCCTTCGCTCTCGGGCGCCATATTACCGGAGACCCCCCGGAGACGGTCCCGGGAGGTAGCCGGAGGGAAAGCCGTGTTCTGGAGTCGCTGGAAGAAGAAAAAGCAAACACCGCCGGCCAGGGAAGAACGCTCGGCAGCCGCAACGGCGGTGGCCCCGGCACCGCCCTCCGGCCCTTCGGAGTCGATGCCCCACAAACGCACCACGGCCCACGGCTGGTTCACCAAGGCCGAGATCGCAGCGCTCAAGGACGTGCGGGACGATCGGCAACTGGCCCAGATCGTCTCGCGGCAGGTCCCCGACGCCTCCCGGGAGGAAGTGCTCTTCCGCCACAGCCTGTCCCGGGCGATCTACCTCGGCGAGTACGAACTGCCCATCCTGCCCCAGGCCGCGGCCCAGGTGATGGAGCTGTCGACCAACCCACGGGCGGAGGTCAGCGACTACGTCCAGGTGATCGAATCGGATCACTCCCTGGTGCGAGCGATCGTCGATACCGCCAACTCCTCCTTCTTCGCCTCCCTCTCTGGCTCGGCCACTGTCGAGCAGGCCATCGTGCGCATCGGCCTGCGGCAGGTGGATCAGATCACGATGATCCATGCCCTGCGCTCGAAGGTCTTCCGCGTCGCCGGCTTCGAGCAGATGACCCAGCGGGTGGTCAAACACTCGCTGGCCTCGGCGGTCGCCTCCCAGGTGGTTGCGGAAGCCCTGTCAGCCACGCGCAACGAAGGGTTCCTCGGCGGACTGTTTCACGACGTGGGCAAGCTGGTGATCCTCGGCCTGGTGGGGCAGGTGCAGCGGCGGCTTTCCTGGGCCGCTCCTCACGAGCTGGTGGAGTCGGCCTTCGATGCCTACCACGTCTTCACCGGCTCGAGTCTCTGCGCCCACTGGAAATTCCCCGCGGATATATCCCGGGCCGTCGGAACCCACCACGACCCGGAGCAGGCGTCAGCCCACCGGCTCGACCAGGCGGTCTACCTCGGCAACCTGCTGGCCCACTCTCTGGCCTCCGGAGAGAGCGCCGTGATCTGCTCGCCTGAGGATCCTGTGCTGCTCGCTGCGGCGTGGACGCCCGAGCGCCTGGCCGAGGTGCGCGGCACGGTGCTCGAACACCTCGAGGCCTACCAGGCTCTCGGCTTCTGACGTGGCCCGAAAAGATTGGCTCTTCTCACGTACTTGTGGGGACTGCCCTCGGGCGCATGGCGGCCACAATCGGGGATCGACCACTCCTTTCGCCCACAGGCACGGTGCGTGAAAGACGGGGCGATGTCTGCGGGCCACCTCTCTCACTCTCTCGAGCCGGCGAGCCGTCCCAGCCGTCCGCGGGTGGTAGCGGCGACCAGAGCCCCCGCCAGGCTGGCCACCGCGGCACAGGCGAACAACCCCTGGTAGCCGAGCGCCACCTGCTGGCGACCGGCGAGGAGGCTACCGAGTCCGATCGCCCCACCGTAGGCAAAG
>JALTMS010000245.1 GCA_027001345.1 Acidobacteriota bacterium
GCCGCTGGTCGGACGGCTGCCGATGGAACGTGCTCGCAACCTGGGCTACGCCCTGCTCGAGCACGACGACAGCCGGGTGCGCAGCCGGGTGCTCGCCTTTCTGCTCAACGCCTCGCCGAAGGACGCTTGCTGGTGCCAGTTGCTCGAATGGGCGCTGGTGCATCCCGACGCGGAGATGGCCAACGTGGCGCGAGCCGCCCTGGTCAGGATTCGTCCGGCAGACGAACGACTGGTGGCTCTGGCCTTGAGCGAAGACGGTCCCTGTCCCGCCGACGGGCATCTACGGCGTCAGCTCGAAGCGCTGCAGGCCGAATTCGATCAGGAGCGGCCGCCATCCGTCGGGCAGGAAGAGGATCCTTCGTGAGTACCGCGACGCAGATCGTCGATGATTTCGTCGCCGCCCTGTCTCGGGCCTATCACAGCGCACGGCTCTATCCGGGCCAGCATCCGGCGACCCGGGCTCGTCTACAGGCCCTCGAAGCCAGCGCCCGGGCTGTGGCAGAGATCGCCGAGCACGACGTGGAAGTGGTGGCGTCCGAGGCGCTGGTCCGGATCGGCCCCCAGCGCTTCAAGATTCAGCATCCCGGCGCGCGGGAGTTCCTCGAGCGCAGCCTGGAAACCGGTGCGCGGACGATCGTGCTGCGCAGGGCGGAGCTGGCCGCCGATGCTCAGGCGCTGGTCACTGCGCTGGTAGAAGGTGAAGTGCCGGCGCCGACGGTCCACAGGGAGCGGCTCGAGGCGCCGGCAGCATCGAAGGCACCGGCTCCGTCGCGGCCCGGTGATCCTCCTCTCGATCCGGCCCTTCCAGGGCGGTTGCTGGCGGCATGGAACCTGTTGCGAGAAGAACGGCGCTATCCGGCTCGGGAGATCGAGGCAATCGCACTGGACGTCGTTCGACAGCAGGGCGACGGCCTGGTCGAGGCGGCGCTGCTCTACAGTGCCCATGAGCCACTCGAGACCCTCGCCTGTCATGCGCTGAACATGGCTCGGCTGACGTACCTGGCGGGACGCCAGCACGGCTGGCGCGGGGCCGACCTGTCGGCGCTGCTCACCGCGGCGCTGTGGTGCGACGTGGGGATGTTGGAGATTCCCGTCTCGATCTGGGGCAGCGGCCGCAAGCTGGCAGCTTCGGAGTTTCGCCAGATCCGCAAGCATCCCCTCCATGGTGCTCGTCTGCTGCTGGCCTGCGGGGATGCGCCGCTGCTGGCGGCCGTGGTGGCCTTCGATCATCACCGTCGTCCCGGGGGCCGGGGCTATCCCCAGGTGGGCTCGGCGATGGATCCCAGCCCGGCCGCCGCGTTGATCCAGGCCGCCGATGTCTACGCCGCCCTGCGTACACCACGTGCGTTCCGCGGCGCGGTAGGCGAACAGGAAGCCCGGCGACTGCTGGCGCGGCTGCGAGATCTGCGCCTCGACGCCGATGCGGTGGATCTGCTGCTCGAGCGGGCCTTGCCCCAGGGGACGCGGGTCGTCAGCGTCGAGTCTCCCGTCGGCGTCTGAACTTCCCTCTCCGGGGCCCGCCCATCTTCGCGTGCCGCGCAGATTCAGGATCAATCCGGGTTAGAATCGGCGTGTGCGGCGCGAACTGGAAGTTGCCATCGAAGCGGCCCTGGCGGCCGGGCGTGAGATCTCGAGGATCTATCGCGAGGGCTTCGATGTGCGCCAAAAAGGTGACGAGGGCCCCGTCACCACCGCCGATCTGCGGGCTGATGCCCTGATCGAGAGGATCCTCCGCGCGGCCTTTCCGGAAGACGCCCAGCTCAGTGAGGAGCGGCCCGACGATCTTGCACGCCTCGAACACAGCCGACTGTGGCTGGTCGATCCTCTCGACGGCACCCAGCAATTCGTCGATCGGATCGGTGAGTTCGCAGTGATGATCGGCCTGGCTGTCGAGGGGCGCAGCGTGCTCGGCGTGGTGCACATGCCCGAGGAGGGCCTGACCCTCGGCGCCGCCGAAGGAGCCGGCGCATTCGTCATCGAGCCGTCGGGCCGGCGACGGCGACTCTCGCTCGAGCCCTGGCATGGGGGGGCGGGACGACCCGCGCTGGCCGTGTCACGGTCCCATTTCGGGCACCGCACGCAGCGGGTGCTCTCCAGCCTCGGATCGAACCGGGTCCTGCGCTCCGGCTCGGTGGGGCGCAAGGCCTGCCTGGTGGCGCTTGGCCAGGCGGATGCCTATTTCTCCCTCGGTCGGCGTTCGTCGCACTGGGATGCCTGCGCACCCGAGATCATCGTGCGCGAGGCGGGTGGCGTGTTCATCCAGGCCGACGGGCGTCCGTTCCGCTACAACCTCGAGCACGTGCGCAACCGTGAGGGGATCGTCGCCTCCCGGCGGGGGCTCGAGCCGTTGATTGTCGAAGCTGCCGCGGGCGCCCGGGGCAGCTCTCCGGATCCGGCCGGTCGCAAGCCGTGAGACTCGCCCCTGCACTCGGTGCCGTCCTGGTGATGGCCGTCGTGGTCGGCGTCGGCCCGGCCGCGGAGCGTTCGCTGCTCACCGCTCCCCATCCGGGACGGCTCGAGGCGCGCCAGCGAGCGATCGAGGCAACGGCCTTGCTGGTGGCCAACGAGGTCGACGAGGCGGCCGAGATGCTCGGTGAGGCGGTCAGCCTCGACCCGCTCCTGGCCGGGGCCTGGGCCAACCTGGCGGCGGCCGAACTTCAGCGCTGTCACCCTCTGGCGGCGCGCGGTGCGGCGATGATCGCGCAACGACTCGATCCGGCGCTCGAGCAGGCAGCGCAGACCTATCGAGCGGCGCTCGGACGGAGCTGCCCCGAACCGGAAGCTCGGATGCGTGCCGCCTGGCAGTGGATCGGCGCACCGGGGGACGTGCCTGCGTGGATCCGAGGCGCGAGTTACTGGAGGTCACAGCAGCGCTGGCTGCTGGCGGCCTTCCTCGAGGAGCGTGCCCTCGACGAAGGTGTGGGGGACGCGGAAAGTCGCTGGCGGTTGGCCCGGGATCTGGAGCGCGCGGGCCTGCTGCGTTCGGCGCTCGCCGCCCTCGAAGATGGGGACCCGCCGCTGGCAGAACAGGAAAGGGCGCTGGCGGACGATGCCCGGCGCAGGCTGGGCGCGATCGCGCCCGAGGCCGTCAGGCTCGCCGGGCGGGCCGCGCTGGTCGTCGGGTGGAGCGAGCCGACGCGCCGGCAGGGGCTGGTTCAACTGGCCGAAGTTCTGCTCGCGCGAGGCCTCGATGCGACGACGGCATGGGGGGTATTGCAGCGCCTGCTGGAGGTCGGCCAGCCGCTGGCCGTGCACCATCCGTGGGGAGGGCTGGAGCTGCCGCCGGGCTGGCAGGTGGTGCAGCTCCCGCGGGGGCCGGCGAGCCCTCTGTTCGTGGCTCGGCGCTTTCCCGGTGATACCCAGCTCAGTGTGCACCCGTTGCCCGTACCGGATCCTGCCCGGGCGAGCGATGCGGTGGAGCGGGCGTTCCGCACGCCGCCTCTGCGTCTCGACGATCCTCTCACGCCTTGTGCCGAGAAAGTCGATGAGATGATCTGCCTCGAGGGTCGGGGAAGGGTGATCTTTCCCGCCGAGGGTGCCGGAGAGGTGGAACTCCGGCTGTTGCTCCGGTCCGGCTGGCCGACAGGGCTGTTGTTTGTCGCGCTGGTCTCCGATGGCGGCTGCGGAGATCTCTGCCGGCAACAGGCGCTGGAGGAAACCCGGGCGGTGATGGAGAGCTTTCGGCCAGCGGACCGTCCCCCCGCTGCTGTGGCCCCCGAATCGTGCGGCGCGCTCCGCCATCTGCCGGCGTGGAACGCCCCGCGGGTCCACGACGAGGCGGAGAATCCCTGGCGCGGTCAGCGTCTCGACGATGATCTGCTGATCGAGGTTCCTCCCGGCGTGGTCGTCGCCGAGTTGGGCTCGGTTCCGCTGAACTTCGCTCCCCCGGCGGGGGCGCGGCTGTGGCTGCGAGGATCGTTCGTCGATCAACAGGGACGATCGGTGCGCATCGGAAACGGTCAGTGGTATGGCTGGATCGAGGTGTCCGCGGATCCAGAGGGGGAGAAGGGCGAATTGCAGGCGCCCGCCCTCGACCCTCGGGCCGTCCTCGGGCCGCCGGTTTCTCTTGCGCGGGCCCTGGCGCGCCTGCGCCTGCCCGGCACGGGTGTGCTTCGACTGGCCCGGGGGGAGGCCTTCGAGGGCAAGTGGATCCTCTTCCGCCGCATTCTGGCCGGGCGGGTGGTGGATGGCTTCCTGCCCGTGGCCGAGGGTGATGATTCTCTCTCGCTGCTCTACATGCCCTTGACCGTCCATTCCACGCAGGGTGGCGAGCCGCCTCCGCTGGTCGACCTTTCGAGTCGTTACGAGGTGCGCTTCGATCGCTTCCGTGATCCCGCGCGGCGCGCCGATCCCAGAGAAGGCCTGCTCTACGCTGCCGAGATCCAGCTCCCCGTTCCGAAGGGATTTCGTGTCAGTCTCAACCGCCGCAGCAGCGACGGCTTTCCGCTGACCCTGCGGCACGCGGACGACGGAACCCTGATGCGCATCTTCCGCTGGCCCACCTCCGGGGAAGACATCGGCCTGCTCGAGGCGCGAGCCGAGAGCCAGGCGGGGGGGGCGCCGCCGGAAGGCTGGAAAGCGGGGCGCAGGGTGCGGGACGGCATCACTCGGCGAGCGGAGTACCCCGGGCACACGGGTGAGCGGGAGGCTCCCGAACGTTGCCTGGTGCTACTCGCACCCCGGGCATCATCGAGGAGGGCGGCCTACCTGCTCGAGCTGATCCGCGGGGGGCAAGCCGTCGACGCGGAGTGGAAGACGGCCTGCCGCCTGGCGGGCAGCGTTCGCTACCGCCGAGAAACTCGCCGATGAAAAACGCGACCCCCCAAGGGAGGTCGCGCCGGAGAACACGAAAGGATCGCCGATCAGCGTTCGAGTTCGGCCCGAAGCTGCTCGAGTTCCGCGAGCACGTCGGCGGGAGTGATGATCCGTGGCATCGCGTCGGCCCCCGAGGACGGGAAGATCAATGAAGGACCGGCAGCCCTGGCCACGGTACCGGTACCCTTGCCCGCACTGCCGATCGAACCGGTGCCGCTGATGTTGGGGGAAGGAGCACCCGGAGCGGTATCCTGGGGCAACTGTACGGTCACGGGCGGAAGATCCTCGACATTGATCCGGATCTGTATCGGTTCGAAGACGACGTAGATCGCGCCGAGAGCAAAGGAATCGCTGCCGACCAATTCGAGCCGGGGCTGGGAGGGATCGGGTGGCGCCTGACCGAAGGCGGCTCCGGCAAGGAGGAGGACCGCGAGCAAGATCAGGACGCCTGGGAACATCGACTCGTGTCTTGCCATCTGTCTTGTCATCATCGCCTCCTCGAGAGTTTCGAATACGTCACGAGATTCACTTAAAGTTGACGGGGATTCCGCCGCCCTGTCAACCCCGGGAGATGTAAAAGTCGGCGGCTCGGAGGCCGCCCGGATTGCCGGTGCTATCATCTCGCAGACACTCCCGCACCAGGGCGGCACGGGACGAATGAAGAGAAATGACGAAAGACGAGGGCAGGATCCCCGTCGCCATTCTCGGCGCGACGGGGCTGGTCGGGCAGCGCTTGCTGGCGCTGCTGGAGAGGCATCCCTGGTTCGAAATCGCCGAAGTTGCGGCTTCCGAGCGTAGCGCGGGCAAGCCCTTCGCTCAGGCGACGCGCTGGCGTCTGGCGCAGCCCATCCCCGAAGCCGTGGCCAAAATGACCGTCGTCGGCTCCGATCCCGAGCAGGTGCACTCGAAGGTGGTCTTCTCGGCCCTCGATGCGGTCGCCGCCGGGCAGGTGGAGGCCCGCTTTGCCGCCGCGGGACGGGCCGTGATTTCCAATGCGCGCACCCACCGCATGGCTCCGGACGTGCCGCTGCTGATCCCGGAGGTCAACCCCGACCACCTCGGCCTGATCGAGCGACAGCCGACCCGCCGCCGCAGCGGCGGCTTCATCGTCACCAATCCCAACTGCTCGACCATTGCTCTGGCTCTGGCCCTGGCTCCTTTTGAGCAGCGATGGGGGATCGAGGAGGTCATCGTCACGACTCTGCAGGCGATTTCGGGGGCGGGTTACCCCGGTGCGGCGGCCCTCGATCTGATCGACAACGTCGTCCCCTGGATCGACGGCGAGGAAG
>JALTMS010000246.1 GCA_027001345.1 Acidobacteriota bacterium
AACGGCCACTCGATCGTGGTGGTTTCTTCCCGCATCGAAGGCGAGTTCATCTTTCTGACCCTCGAGGATGGCAGCGAGGTGGGCTTTCCCAAGAGCCTGGTGGAGATTCAGGAAAAAGGCGATTTTCAGCGCTACTCCCGTCCCGCCAATGGCTTCGGCGGCCGTGGGCCGTCGGCCCGCGAGACCATGGCCTATCGCCGCAACCAGGTCAGCCGGGGCCGGCTCTCCGAGGGCCTGTCCGGTGTCGCGCGTTCGGTCAAGGGCCGCGAACTCAACTCCGTCGGATTCTCCTTCCGGGGCTCCGGTTGGGGAGCCAGCCAGGACGTGTCGGATCGGCCGCGACCGCTGAACATCCTCAATCCCGCCGATCGCCTCGGCGGTGGAGCTGCGGTGGGAACCAAGGCTTCGGGGGGTGCCGGGACCCTGCCGGCCGCTGGCAGCCGGCGCACGAGGGCGGCAGCAACGGGGCCCGAGCCCAACATCACGCCCCGGGTCGCGCCGCGCCTGCCTCGAGGTCGGGGAAAGACCGTCACCAACAACGGAAAGTTCTGAATTGATCATCGGCCTGGTCGGTCCCAACGCCTCTGGAAAAGGGGAGGCGGCAGCGCACCTTGCCCGCCTCGGTTTTCCCGTCGTCTCTCTCTCTGACGTGGTGCGGGAAGAGGCGGCCCGCCGGGGATTGCCCGCCGAGCGGGAGCACCTGATCGCCGTCGGCCAGCAACTGCGGGCCGCCGAGGGGCCCGGCGTGCTGGCCGAGCGTATCCTCGCTCGTCTCGGAGCGCGGGGAGTGGTCGATTCGATCCGCTCTCCAGCGGAGATCGCCGTGCTCCGGCGGCGGGAGGATTTCCGCCTGCTGGGCATCGATGCGCCGGTGGAACTGCGCTGGAAGCGAGCCATGGAGCGGGGGCGGGCCGGTGATGCGACCGACCTGGAAAGTTTCCGCCGTCAGGAGGCCCTCGAAAACACCTCCTGCCCCACGGCCCAGCAGGTGCGACGGGCGCTGGCGGAGGCCGATCTGCTGATCTCCAACGATGGCACCCTCGATCAGCTCCGAGGCAAGGTCGAGCAGGCTCTGGCGGCCTGGGGTGCGCTGCCCGGCGATCGTCCAGGATTGACGGGGCCGGGAGTCGGCGCCTAGAATCGGCTCTCCGCCGGTGACTCGAATCGGACCAGCCCGCCCAGCGGAATCCACGGGAGAAGTGGTGTGAAGGTAGCTCGCAAGGAACTCAACCTGCTGGAGAGGATGTACATCCCCGAGGTATTGCGAGGGATGAGCACCACGATCCGGCATGCGCTCAACCCCCGGCACAACGTCACCCGTCAGTACCCGGAGGTGCCCACCCCGCTGCCCGACGGCTATCGAGGCATTCCCTCGCTGGTCAAGGACGAAGACGGTCGTCTCAAGTGCGTCGCCTGCCAGATGTGCGAGTTCGTCTGTCCACCGGAGGCGATCAAGATCGTGCCGGGGGAGTATCCCGACAGCAATGTCGAGAAATACCCTGATCGCTTCGACCTCAACATGCTGCGCTGCATCTACTGTGGCCTGTGTGAAGAGGCCTGTCCGGAAGAGGCGATCTTCATGAGCGACGTGGCGACCTTCGTCGTTTCCTCCCGCGAGGAAGCCGTCCTGCCCAAGGAGAAGCTGCTGGAGATCGGCGGTGTCCGAGCCGGTGGTGTTCGCAAGTGGGCTTCGAAGTAGATACGCGTCCCGCTTTCCGGTCCTTTCTACCAAGGGGCAGACGAGATGGAGCACGTCCTCGATGACGGCATGAAAGCGCGCCCCGAGGCTCAAGGCCAGCCGGAAGCCGGCGTGCGTCTCGACCAGATCGGGACCCCGGCCGATCTGCGCGGCCTCGAGATTCGAGATCTCGAGGAACTCGCACGGCAGATCCGTTCTTTCCTCGTGCAGGTGGCATCGGAGAAGGGCGGCCATTTCGCTCCCAGCCTGGGGGTGGTGGAGCTGACCCTCGCTCTGCACTACGTCTATCAGACGCCGCGCGACCTGATCGTCTGGGACGTCGGGCACCAGGCCTACGCCCACAAGCTGCTGACCGGCAGGCGCGGGCGACTGCACACCATTCGCCAGGACGGCGGCCTGTCGGGATTCCTCAAGCGCAGCGAGAGCGAGTACGATCCCTTTGGTGCCGGACATGCTTCCACCGCCCCTTCCGCGGCCCTCGGCATGGCCGCGGCGCGGGATCTGCGTGGCGAGAGCGATCGTCACGTGGCGGCGGTGATCGGCGACGGCGCGATGACCGGTGGACTGGCCTTCGAGGCGCTGAACAACGCCGGTGCTCTGGGCAGCAATCTGCTGATCGTGCTCAACGACAACGCGATGTCGATCTCCCCCAACGTCGGGGCAGTGGCCCACTACCTGACTTCCCTGACGACCCACCCCTACTACCGGCGGATGAAGGGCGAGATCCACTCGGTCTTGCAGCGGATTCCCAGGGTCGGGCCGGCCGCCGGCGAGTTCGCTCGTCGGCTCGAGCAGGGGCTCAAGGGTGCTCTGGTGCCCGGAGCCCTGTTCCAGGCGCTGGGCTTCACCTACCTCGGACCGATCGACGGCCACGACCTCGAGGAGCTGGTGGACGTGCTGCGGCGGATCCGTGAGTCCCAGCTCGGACCGGTGCTCCTCCACGCCCTGACCCAGAAGGGCAAGGGCTATGCGCCGGCCGAGGCCGATCCCTGCAAGTGGCACGGCGTCAGCCCCTTCGATCCCTCCACCGGGGGCAAGCCGAAGGCGGCCGCGGTGGCCACGCCACCGCCACCCGAAAGTCTGCCACCGAGCTATACGGCGGTCTTCGCCGAAGCTCTGGTCGAAGTGGCCGGGCGGCGCGAAGACGTCGTTGCCATCACTGCCGCGATGCCCACCGGCACCGGCCTCGACCGCTTCGGCGAGGCCTTCCCCGAGCGCTACTTCGACGTGGGCATCGCCGAGGGCCACGGTGTGACCTTCGCCGCCGGCCTGGCCAGCCAGGGATTGCGGCCGGTGTGCGCGATCTATTCCACTTTCCTGCAGCGTGCCTTCGATCACATGATCCACGACGTGGCTCTTCAGCAACTGCCGGTGGTCTTCGCCCTCGACCGGGGCGGGCTGGTGGGCGCGGACGGCCCGACCCACCACGGGGCTTTCGACCTGTCCTACCTGCGCCTGGTGCCCTCGCTGGTGGTGGCCGCCCCCCGCGATGCCGACGAGCTGGCGGACATGCTCGAAACGGCCATGGCCCAGGACGAACGACCCTTCGCCCTGCGCTACCCTCGGGGATCGGCGCCCGGTCCGCGTACGCGGGAGGCGAGAGTGCTGCCCATCGGGAGCTGGGAAGTGCTCGACGAGCAGGGTGGCGAGGTGGTCTTTGCCGCTGTCGGCAGCATGGTGCCCACGGCTCGGGCGGTGGCCGCGAGTCTCGGGGCGCGGGGAGTGGGATCGACGGTGCTCAACGCTCGCTTCGTCAAGCCTCTCGATCTCGAGATGCTGCGACGTTACGCGGGACCGGCGCGCCTGGTGGTCTCGCTCGAGGAGAGCACCATTTGCGGCGGCTTTGCGTCGGCCTTGCTCGAGGCCGATGCGGAACACAGGTTGGGGTTGGCGGGCAAGCTTCTGCCGCGCGCGATTCCCGATCGCTTCATCGGTCATGGATCGCGGCCGCGACTACTCGAAGAGGCGGGTCTCGACGAGGCTTCGGTGCTTGCGGCGGTGCTGAGCCGCCTCGAGCAGGGGATGTAAACGGGGTGCTGCCGGTTCCCATACCGCGGGGCTGACCGGCGTGGCGCATCAAAACGGGAGGGAGCGGGGAATGACGAAGGTACAGGTATCGCCCCAGGGCGTACTCGATCTGAGGACCGATCTCGATCTACTTTTTCTCCACCAGGAGCAGCCGGCCCGGAAAGTGCTACCGGGCAAGGCTGGCCGGCAGCTTGCCGACGCCCTGGCCCGGCGAGGATTCGAGGCCGAGGTGGGCAAGACGGTGGCCGTCGAGGTGGATGCGGGTTCGGCGCGGCGCCTGGTGATCGTCGCGGGCCTCGGCAAGAAGGAGAAGACCGACGCCCGGGCCCTGCACGCGGCCGCTGCCGCCGGGATGCGCGCCGCCCGGAAGTGCAAGCTGGGGACTGCCGGCGTGGCGCTCCCGGCCGCTGCCGGCGGGATGCGGGATCTCGAGTCGCGCAGCCGGGCGCTGCTCGAGGGGCTGCTGATCGGCAGCTACAGCTTCGATCGCTACCTGAGCCGAGGTGATCAGGCGCCGCCGCTGCGGCGGATCGTGGTCGCCGCTGGCCAACACGCCGCGGCGGTGAAGAAGTCTCTCGCTCCCGCCATGGCTCTCGCCGAGGGCGTGATGCTCGCCCGCGACCTGGTCAATGAACCGGCTGGTGTGCTCGACCCGGTGAGCTATGCCGCTCGCATTCGACGGCACTTTCGCTCCCGCGGGGTGCAGGTGCGGGTCTTCGGTCGTAGTCAGCTCGAGAAGATGAAGATGGGTGCCCTGTTGCAGGTCGCCGCGGGCAGCGAGGTGCCGGCGCGAGTGGCGCACCTGGTCTGGCGCCCGGCTCGCCCGAAGAAAAGGGTGGCGCTGGTGGGCAAGGGTGTGACCTTCGATGCGGGTGGCTACAACCTCAAGACCACGGGCCACATCGAGACGATGAAGTGCGACATGGCGGGTTCGGCGGCGGTGATCGGTGCGGTCCATGCCGCCGCCAGGCTGAAGCTTCCGGTGGAGGTGCACGGCGTCGTCGGCCTGGTCGAAAACCTGGTTTCGGGCAAGGCCTACAAGCCGGGGGACATCCTGCACACCCGCTCGGGGAAGACGATCGAGATCAACAACACCGACGCCGAGGGGCGGCTGGTGCTGGCCGACATCCTCGACTACGCCCAGACGACGATCAAGCCCGACGTGATGATCGATCTGGCGACTCTTACCGGAGCGTGTGTGGTGGCCCTCGGTGAGCGTTGCTCGGCGGTCTTCGGCAGCGACGAGGTGCTGCGGAAGGATCTGCTCGCCGCAGCACAGCGGGCGGGCGAGCTGATGTGGCCGCTGCCGCTGATCGAGGATTATTTCGAGCAGCTTCGCTCACCGATCGCGGATTGTCGCAACACGGGTTCGCGCTGGGGAGGTTCGATCACCGCTGCGCTGTTCCTCGAGCAGTTCGTCGGTCAGACGCCCTGGCTGCACCTGGATATCGCCGGGCCGGCCTTCTCGGAGAAGGAAGATGCGTTCTGGGGCGAGGGGGGGACCGGCGCCGGCGTGCCCACGCTGCTGGCCTTTTTGGCCGGAATTGGCGCATAACTCATAGAAAATAAAGAAGATCATCTCGCCTCGCGTCTCTTCGGCGCGAGGCGATTAATCGGACCTTCAGCGTTGCTTAATTGTCTGCGGCTAGCTATCTGCTAAGTTTCTTTCGCCGCCGCTTTGTTGAAAACTCACTGCCCCAGATGCGGCCGGCAGGAGGTCCGAAGGTGGATCGCTCACCCCCTGAATCCGAGCCCCAACTCCGCTTACCCGAGAGTTCGTCGCTGGTGGTGCTGCTGGTCTTTTTTGTGGGCATCGCCATCATCAGCCTGATCTCCATCGTCGGCAGCGAAGATGCCCCGCGGAGTTCGCAGATGATGCCGGATCGGGCTTACGGCCCGGAGGATGTTACCGGTGTCGACTTCGATTTCGAGCCTCTGCCCGGGCTGAGCGAAGCGTCGGGCAAGGCCTACACCCTGCCGCCGCCGCCGTTTTCGGATCCTGACATCTTCCCTTGCTCGAGCTGTCACGAGCAAGGCGAGTACGACGCGACGCGGCGAGAACTCGAGTTTCACGACGAGATTCAGCTCAACCACGGCCCCCGTGACCGCTGGTGCTTCGACTGCCACAACCCCGAGAATCGGGACGTGCTGCGGCTGAGTTCCGGCCGAACGGTCAGTTTCGACGAGTCCTACGAACTGTGTGGGCAGTGCCACGGGACGATCTACCGAGACTGGAAACGGGGCATTCACGGTCGCCGGCGGGGCTACTGGAACGGTGCGAAGAGTTATCTGCTCTGCGCACACTGCCACAACCCCCATTCGCCGCGACCGTGAATGCCCCGTTTCCAGTCT
>JALTMS010000247.1 GCA_027001345.1 Acidobacteriota bacterium
CGGCGGTGGCGGGGTCTTCTTCTGGCCCAGATGCTCGGCCGCAGCGAAGGCCAGCCCCAGCAGGCCCATTGCCATCGTGCCCGCGCCGATACGCCGCGTGCCCCGCCGCAGGCCGCCGCTGATCATCCGGCCGAGCAGTCTCTCCGCGTCGAACATTCCCTTCGATCCTCTCCCGTGCCGTCGGCCGCTCCGTTGTTCGGCGACTTGCGTGCCATTCTATACTTGTCCGCGCGAGCGCCGATCGGCTCCGCGAGAGAAAGTGCCGGGCGGTCGGAAAGTGGAGTGTGAGAGGACCATGGCCAGAGGAAAAGTGAAGTGGTTCAACGAGGAAAAGGGTTTCGGCTTCATCTCCCAGGAGGACGGACCCGACGTCTTCGTGCACTACAGCAGCATCGTCGGCGAGGGTTTCAGGACCCTGGCCGAGGGTGAGACCGTCGACTTCGAGGTCGTCGAGACCGACAAGGGCCTGCAGGCCCAGAGCGTGGCCAAACTCGGCGAGAGCTAGCTCTTCGAAAACAGCTCCTCGATCAGGGCCGCGGTGGGTGCCGGTGCGCCGGTCTCCACCGCCCAGCAGGGCACTCCCTTCAGCGCCGAGGCCAGGCAGCTCAGCCAGCCGCCGTCTCCGGCGCGCTGCGCCAGGGCGCCGTCGTGCCGCCGGTTCTGCACTTCCCGGGCCAGCAGGAGCATCGCGCGACTCGCTGCCAGCGGCCGTGCCCGGGGAGGGCCCGGGCGGCCGTGGTCCACCGAGGCGATGGTGCCGTACTCGAGGAGCCGTCCTTGATACTCGGCCAGGCGGGCCTCGAAAGCCGAAGTCGTGCATCGTTGCGGGTCGATACGCAGCACCACCTCCCAGCCCTTCTCGGCCGCCAGGCGGACTCCCGGCAGGGCGGCGAAGGTGGCGATCTCTTCGGGCCGCGGCGGTCCGGAGAAGGTCAGGACGAAGAAGTACGGCGCCGTCGGGTCGGCGCTCGCACGCGCGGCGCCGATGAAAAAGACCCCGCCCAGGGGTCGGGCCCGGTGCTCGAGTCGGCCGGCGGGGAGCTGTTCGAGATTCAGCGGGCCGGGGGCCTGACCAGCCAGGTCGGCGGCCGCGCCCTGGCGAATGCCCGGTGCCTTGTGGAAGGGGTGGATCAGGCCGTCGGCCAGAGCGAGGGGAGCCATGTCATCGCCAAGCAGTCGCAGACCCTGATCGAGCAGGGCCATCGCCAGGGTGGTCTTGCCGGCTCCCGAGGGGCCCGCGATCAGCAGGGCGTTGCGCCCGTCGCTCAGCGCAGCGCCGTGGAGCAGCAAGTAGTCTCCGACACGGTCGAGCAGGTGGCGGAAGATGACACCGAAGGCCTGCTCGACGCCGGCTGCGGGCTCGAGCGGGAAAAGATGCGAGTCGATGGTCATTCGGCCGGGAGGCGGGTCGAGGCAGACCTCCACGACGGTGGCGGGCCGGTCGTCGGTGACGAGGAAGGCGCCGAGCCGGGCGTCGAGGACCCGGCACAGCTCGACCGAGTCCGTGATCACCCGGACTCGGGCTCCGAGGAGATCGAGCTGGCGTACGAGGGGGTCGATCGCAGCCTCCAGGGCAGTGGGCTGGCCGGGTGGGGGCCAACGCCAGTATAGTAAGGCCCTGGAGATGAGATAGCGTGCGCTTCTTCCCGCGCCCCGAGCAGGGCGCCTCGGCCGGGAGGCCTTCTCGGGCGGCGGCTCGATGAGCCCCGCTGGAGGTTCCACCCCCGGCCCCCAAAGCCGCGAGGCCTTCAGCTTCACCCGTCATCCGAGAAGGCTCGGTCGGCGGCGCTACGCCTACGCCGTACTCTCCCGCCGGGCGCGGGGAATTTCGGTTGGCCTGAATCTCAATCCCGACAAGGTCTGCAATTTCGATTGTCTCTACTGCCAGGTCGATCGCAGCCAGCCGCCCACCGAGCGGCGGGTCGATGAGTCGGTGCTGCTGGCCGAGCTGGCGGAGATTCTCCAAGTGGCGGCTGCCGGGCAACTCGACGCCCTGGCGTCTGTCGAAGGTGTCGCACCGTCCTACCGGAGGATTGCCGACGTGGCGTTTTCCGGGGATGGGGAACCGACGAGCTATCCGCGCTGGGCGGAGCTGGTCACGAGT
Organism: Acidobacteriota bacterium; assembly: GCA_027001345.1. Lineage (GTDB taxonomy): Bacteria > Acidobacteriota > Polarisedimenticolia > J045 > J045 > JALTMS01. The sequence goes on from JALTMS010000247.1 coordinate 2,105, forward strand.
GTCGGGGAGGTCATCGAGAGATGTCTACCGGGGACCCCCATGACGCTGATCACCAATGCGAGCCTGTTCCACCGGCCGCGGGTACTCAGGGGCCTCGATGCCCTCGCGGCTCGCGGCGGGCGGGTATGGGCCAAACTGGATGCGGGTACGGAAGACTTCTACCGCCGGGTGGCGGTGACGAAGATTCCCTTCTCTCGCATCATGGAAAACATCGAGGAGGAGGCCCGCCGCCGCCCCCTCGTCATCCAAAGCCTGTTCTTCGAGCAAGCGGGGTGTGCTCCCGCGGCCGGCGAGATCGAAGCCTATGCCGCGAGGCTCTCCGGCCTGGTCGCTGCGGGCGGCATGTTGCACGGTGTGCAACTGACGACCGTGGCCCGCCGACCGCCGCGCCCGGAGATTCGGGCGCTCGATGCCGCGGCTCTCGAGGGGATCGCGCAGGTCGTACGCGCTGCTGTCCCGTCGGTAGACGTGCAGGTCTATCCCGCCACTATGGGACGGACGCAAGGATGACGAGCGACGAAGGTGCGGCGCGGCGCGACCTCCAGTGGAGATCGGTCAGTGAGCGAAAAAAAGAAAAGAAGCCTGATGTTGATCAACGTCACCCACGCAGAGGAGAGTCGGGTGGCGATCGTGACCGAAGGGGTGCTCGAGACTTTTGAAATCGAGACCTTCGATCATCGATCGACGAAGGGCAATATCTACAAGGGCAAGATCGAAACGGTTCATGTCGGTCTACAGGCCTGTTTCGTCGATATCGGCGATGAGCGTGCCGGCTTCCTTCCCCTCGACGAGGTGAATTTCAAGATCCATCCCGCGCGGGGCGACCAGTCGCGAGGTCGGATCGAGCACCATCTGCAGCGCAACCAGGAGTTGCTGGTGCAGGTGGTGCGGGATGCCTATGGCAGCAAGCCGCCGACTCTCTCGACCTACTTCTCGCTGCCCGGCCGCTACCTGGTGCTCACGCCTCACGATTCGAGCGCCGGTATCTCGCGCAAATTGGACGACAAGCAACGCGAGAAGTTGCGCAAGACTCTCGACAGCCTGCCGACGCCGGAGGGTTTCGGCCTGATCGTGCGAACTGCGGGAGCGACAGCGACCAAGGCCGAGTTGCAGCGAGATCTCAAGTACCTGACTCGCCTGTGGGAGAAGATCGAGGCCGCCGCGCAGCTCCGCGCCCCGAAACTGATCTACCAGGAGCGCAGTCTGGTGATCCGGGCGATTCGCGATCTCTACACGCCGGAAATCGACGAGATTCTCGTCGATGACGAGGAGACCTGGAGGGAGATCCAGCAGTTCTTCGAGATCGTCCTGCCGCACAAGAAGAAGACCGTGCACTTCTATCAGGGTGAACGGCCGCTGTTCAACAAGCACAATCTCGAAGAGCAGATCGAATACATTTTCCGTCGCAGCGTGCCGCTCGAGTCGGGCGGTGCACTGGTCTTCGACACCACCGAAGCGTTGACTTCGGTGGATGTCAATTCGGGCCGGATGCGCCACGAGGGGCATATTGAGGACACGGCGCTGAAAGCCAACCTGGAAGCGGCTGCGGAGATCGGCCGGCAGCTCAGACTGCGCGATCTGGGCGGGCTGGTGGTGATCGACTTCATCGACATGCGGCAATCGAAGAATGTGCGGCAGGTGGAAAAGGCGATGAAGGAGGCGCTGAAGAAGGACAAGGCGCGCTACGACATCACCCGCATCTCGCGTCTCGGCCTGATGGAGATTTCCCGACAACGCCTCAATCCGAACAAGACTTCCCTGCGCTACACCGACTGCCCGACCTGCGACGGAACGGGATCGATCAAGACTGTCGAGGCTGCGGCGCTGGGGGTTCTGCGTCGGCTTCAGACTCGGGTCGTCAAGGGCGACCTCGAGCGCATCGAGGTGGTCGTTCCCCAGGAGGTCGCCGAGTACGTGCTCAACGCCAAGCGGCGGGAGCTGGCTCGCTGGGAGGAGCGCTTCGACACCCGCATCGTGATCCACGCTCGTGCGGGGATGAAGCGCGACGAAATGGAAGTGCTGACCGAGGTGCGCAGCAAGTCCTCCGAGCATCGTCCCGTCGTCGCGGCTCCCGTGCACAGCGAAATCATGGCTGCGATCGAGGAAGAGCAGGAAGACGAGGATGCCACGGGAGCCGGGTCGGGTGAGGCGGCCGGTGCCGAGGGCAGCGAGGCGCCGAAGAAGAAGCGCCGTCGTCGCCGTCGCCGCAGGAAAAAGAGTGTCTTGACCAGCGAGGCTTCTGAGGGTGCGGACGCGGCCGAGGGGAACGAGGCGGAAGAGGTCACGGAGTCTCCGGTGGCGGAGGAGATCGAGGCTGGCGCTGACGAAGGTGCGGGTGAGGAAGGCACCGAGGCGCCGAAGAAGAAGCGCCGTCGCCGCCGTCGCCGCAAGAAGAGTGGAGGCAACGGAGCCGAGGTCGAGGCGGGAGGCGATGAGCCTGCGGAGGTCGAGGCGGCGAAGCAAGCCCCTGTCGCGCCGCTGGCCGCCGTGTCGGCTCTCGATGCGGACGCCGAGCAGGGTCCGCATCCGCGTCCCCGCTGGTGGATTCGAGCAATCGGCGAGGCCGAGTCGGTGACGGCGGAGTAGGCGCTCAGCTCTCGGAAAGCCGGGCGCGGATCTGGGCCAGAATCGCCAGAGCTTCTTCCTGGGGTGTTTCGGCGCCGATGTCGAGACCGGCCGGGGCGTACGGGAGTCCGTCCGCGCTGCGGGCCAGCTCGGGGTGCTTCCGCTGCAGGCTGGTCAGCACTCGCTCGGAGCGCTCTCGCGGGCCGAACAGGCCGACATAACGACAGCGGTTGCCGAGCAAGAGGGCGAGCAGGCGCAGGTCGTCGTCGAAATCGTGGGTGGCGAGGATGGCGATCGTCTGGTGGTCGATCGGCACGCTGGTCTCGAGGCGATCGGGGCCCGCCACGATCACCCGATCAGCGAGTCGAAAGCGTCCCTTGTTGGCGCAGGCCGGGTCGGGATCGACGATCCAGACATGCCAGCCGAGTTCCTTGCTGATCCGCACCAGTGGACAGACATCGAGTCCACCGCCGAAGATCGTCAGCAACGGGGGTGGGGCGAGCCGTTCGATCAGGGCTTCGACTTCGATCGCGCCGGCGGCGTAGGTCATTCTGCGTGCTCCGCCGACTTCTCCTGCGGACAGCAGATCACGCCGGATGTCGTGATCGAGCGTCTCCGGCGCCGGAGGCGAGAAGAGTTGGCCCTGGTCATCGAGGACCCAGCGCGTTCCCGGTGGAGGGGCTCCTGCGCCCCGAGAGGCGAAGACGGTAGCCAGGGCGAACGTCCTTCGTTGCTCGAGGCACTCGCGCAGCAGTCGGATCGGCAGTTCGTCGGGTCGACCACTGAGGGGCTCGAGCAGCACGTGGTTTTCGGCCGCGGCACCCCCGATGCTGGCGGTGTTGTCCTGCGAAGTGAAGATGCACAGTTCCGGTCTGCTCGCCGCGGCAATCTTCCGCGCGCGGGCATGCAGCGCCTTCTCCACGTTGCGTCCACTGAGCAGGCCGGCCTGGTGACCGCCTTCGATCAGCAACATTCGTGCTCCCGGGCGGCGGTAGCAGGGGCCGAGGGTGCGCACCAGGGTGGCCAGCACCATGGAGGGGCCGGAGCAGCCGACGCTGTCATAGGCCTCGATGATGTCTGCGATATCTTTCATGACCTGCCGTTTCCGGCGGATGGGGGAGGAGAAGATTATCCCACCATATTCACGAACCTTCGAGTCCAACCGTCGCAGCTACCGACTGGTCCGGACCCGCGACCCGTATCTGGCGTTCTTCCAGTCGCGCCGCCATTTCGACAGGCGGCGACCGGTCCGGTAGAGCCAGCCCACCAGACCCCCGGGTAGTCGGGCCGGGCGGCCTTCGAGATCGGCCCGAATACGCTCGACGGCGATCCGATCGAGCTGGTACAGCGCCCGCTGCAGCGGGCGCTGTACCAGCTCGATCGGATCGCCGTCGAGCGTATTCGGGC
>JALTMS010000248.1:0-947 GCA_027001345.1 Acidobacteriota bacterium
TCTTTGGCCTGAAGACCTGCTTCAGCCTGACCAAGCAGGAGCTCGACAACGACCCCATCTGCCCGCACTGCTCCTACCGCCCTGTGGAGGAGCCCTCCAGCGGGGCCAAGGCGGGCGACCGCATCTCCGAGCTCGACACGCGGCTCGACGACCTCATCCGCGACTGGACGAGCACGCTGCTGGGGAACCTCGAGGACCCGACCGTGGCGTCGAACATCGATCTGCTGAGCAACGCCGATGGGAAGGCGGCCGTGCAGTCATTCCTCGACGCACGGACGCTCCCCGATCCCATCGGCGCGGTCTTCGTGAAGGCGTTGCAGGAGGTGCTGAGCGGGCTGGAGAAGGTTGTGCTCACCGAGACGGAGCTCCGCACAGCGCTCACGGACGGAGGCGTGCCATGCACCGTCTCTGAGCTGAAGGACCGGTTCGATGGCTTCGTCGCGGATATCACCAAAGGCAAGGACGCATCTCGAGTGCGCATCGTGCTGGAGAAGTAGGGGATAGGATGGTTGACGCAGTTCCAGACCAGTGGCCACTTCGCCGCGGCGCCCTCATCTTCCCCACGCCGATCGCTATCGCTTGCGGGCGGGTGCTTCGCGCCCGGACCGCGGTGCAGCGAGTAAATGCTTGCCTCAAAGCCGCGGAGGTGCTCACCCGATATCTTGCCGCCGTCGCGGTGGCGTCGTTTGCTTCGCGGGATGATGGTGCCGATGCCAAGCTTTCCGAACTGGATGGAAACCTCTCCTTCGGGCACTTCCTCACCATCGTGCAGGAGGTGACGGCGGCCAAGGGGCAGCATCCGGCCCAGCAGCCGCTTCGGTATGCTTTCAGATTCGCCAAGAAAGAACCAGGAAGCGGCGCGGCGAACAAGGGGCTGACTCAACTCCTGAACCTCCGAAACCGTCTCGGTCACGAGCTTGCCACCCTCGACGAAACCCGTGCCGGAC
>JALTMS010000248.1:957-6031 GCA_027001345.1 Acidobacteriota bacterium
AAGCAGGAGACCGACCGGTAGATGCTCTGATGCAGGCGATAGCCGGCGCGGAGGGTCTCCTTGCCCTCCCGCTGTTCGTGGTGGAGAACCAGGAATGGACGAAGGAGGCGATCGTCCTACGCCGGCTGCTTCTGATGGGCGAGTCGTTCGACCCCGCACCGACTCTTGCTTCGGTTCGTCACGACTCAGGCGTCGGGACGGTGAACGCACCATACGTTGCTATCGGCGCTTCGTGCGTTCAGCTCCCACCATGGCTGCTTTGGGGAATCGACTACGAGCGCAAGAACCTGTGCTTGTTGTTCTTGGACGGTATCCAGGACGGCAAGTCTATCTACTGCACGATCGACGGCAGCAAGCAGGATATGCCTGGGGAGCACGCGACGACGATCCGTGACCTGCTACTCGGCGCCACAAGACCGTCGGACAACGTCCTGCTCGTGGATGGTCGGCACCTCGCCGAAGAGTGGGCTGGTGTCCGAGACCGAGTTGTGGAGGGCGGACGCCGACAGGAAGGCCTGGTTGACTGGGGCGTCTTTGATGACGCTACCGTCAACTGGTTCGCCGGTCTCTTGGATGCCGACGCCGAGGACCCGCACGCATTGCTTCGAGAACGGCTGTTGGACGGCCGATATCATGTGGAACCCGATGAACTTCGGCAGTTGACGCTTCTGTTCGGCCGTCCTGCCGATGTCCGGGCCCGACTTCAACGCGACGTGCTGGACCTGCGCGTTATCGATTCCGCGACGCTCCGACCGTCGAATCGCGACATCGTCGAGTCAGCGAACCTCCTTGAGGCGCTGAAGCGCGCTGTTCGGTTCTTCGCTGAGCAGACTGGGATGGGCGAGGTCGCTCCAGAGGAGCTACGGAAGACGGATGGCTCTCTCGACTACCTCACGCTGCGCGAGGTCTTCGTGAACCAGGCTATTCACCAGGACTACCGCGACCCCAGCGCAGCCGGTCAGATCGAAATTCATCCTGAGAGGGTGACCGTGTTCAACACGGGCTACTCCCTCGTGCCTCCAGAGAAACTTCTTGGCGGTGGGAAGAGCCAGTCGCGCAACCCGCTGATCGCGCGCGCCCTGCGCCTGATCGGCTTCGCCGAGATCTCGGGTTCTGGTATCCGGGCCATGCACCGTGCGTGCCAGCAGGCGCAGCGGCGGGCACCGACCTTCGAGAGCGACAGGGACGCCAACACCTTCACTCTGACGCTTGACTGGTCGCAGGGCGAGCCAGACATCAATGCCTACTGGAACACACTCGTTGGCGTTGAGCTCACCGAGCAGCAGGCAGCTGTTCTCGACGCCATCGTCGAGTCTCCCAGCGTCACGATCGGTGCGCTCGAATCGAACACTGGGATGGATACTGAAGAGCTGGTCGATGCTCTCGATGTCCTCTTGCTCCAAGGCGTGGTGGAGCAGGACGAGTCCAACTACCGCCTTGCCGAGCACCTGAGGGAGAAGCTGGGATGAGCAGTCAACAAGATCTTGGCCTGCAGCACGAGAGTGCCGCGCAGGGACCGGTGAAATGCCTCGGCTTGACCTTCGACAGCGACGAGGCTCGTCGAGCCCACTTTGCTGACGCGCTCCGCAAGAAGCTCGAGGACCCCGAGTTTCGGGCTACTCCCGGGTTCCCCGACGCCACCGACGAAGCCATCCTGGCGATGTCGGACCCACCGTTTTACACGGCCTGCCCCAACCCCTTCATTGAGGACTTCGTTCGGCTGCACGGGAAGCCCTACGACCCCGACGAAGCGTACGATCGTGAACCATTCAGCGTGGACGTCAGCGAAGGAAAGCGAAACCAGCTCTACCAGGCCCACGGGTACCACACGAAGGTGCCGCACTTGGCCATCGTTCCGTCCATTCTCCACTACACGGAGCCTGGCGACGTCGTCCTCGATGGCTTCGGCGGTTCCGGGATGACCGGGCTCGCCGCCCAGTGGTGTGGCACAGCGCCGACGGACTACCGACGCAAGGTCGAAGGCGAGTGGAAAGCCGAAGGACTCACCGCGCCGAAGTGGGGCGCCCGCCGAGCTATTCTCAACGACATCGGACCGGCGGCGACCTTCATCGCCGCGGGCTACAACCTGCCCTTCGACCTGCCTCGCTTCGAGCGCGAGGCCAAGCGCATCCTCGCCGAGCTCGATGACGAGTTGGGGTGGATGTACGAGACGCTTCACACCGACGGCAAGACCAAGGGTCGTATCAACTACACCGTGTGGAGCGAGGTGTTCTCCTGTCCGGAGTGCGCCGGCGACGTTAACTTCGTCGAGGAAGCTCTCGATCTCGCTACGAAGAAGACCCGAAGCAGATTCCCATGTCCCCATTGCGGAGCGGAGTTGAACAAGGACCGGCTGGAGCGGGCCTTCGAGGCACAGGTTGATCCGATCACAGGCGAACCGTGGAAGCGAATTCGCCTTCGACCCGTACTTGTCAACTACAACGTCGGGTCCGAGACCTACGAGAAGGAAGTCGAAGCAGCCGATCTCGCAACGATAAGGCGCATCGAGGAGATGGCCTACCCGTCCGAGGTTCCAGACGAACCGTTTCCAATTGAGCGCATGTATCACGGGTCGCGACTGGAGCCGAAGGGGTTCTCGCGAGCGCACCACCTCTTCCTTCCGCGCCCAACGCAGGCTCTGGCGGCCCTCTGGAGGAAGGCTCGGGCCGTCCGGGATGTCCGCACGCGTCGCATGTTGATGTGGTTTGCTGAGCAGGCGATCTGGGGGATGTCCGTACTCGCACGTTACGCCCCGACCCACTACTCGCAGGTCAATCAGTACCTGAACGGGGTCTACTATGTAGGATCGCAGATCGTAGAAGTCGCTCCACGGTACATTCTCCACGACCCACACAAGCGCACAACCAAGCTGGGGCGCATCGCTAAGGCATTCTCACCGATGCCCTCGGTGGCGGGTGGTGCAGTCATTCAGACGGGCGACTGTGCCAGCCTAGGAGTCCCCGATCGGAGCGTCGACTACATTTTCACGGATCCGCCGTTTGGGGAGAACATCTACTATGCCGACTTGAACTTCCTCGTCGAGGCTTGGCATGGCGTGCGCACGACCCCCACCAACGAAGCGATCGTCGACAAGGCGAAGAACAAGGGGGTCCACGAATACCAGGAGCTCATGCGGCAGTGCTTCGTGGAGTACTTCCGCGTGCTCAAGCCCGGGCGGTGGATGACGGTGGTGTTCAGCAACTCGTCCAACGGCATCTGGCGCGCCATCCAGGAAGCCATGGGCGTCGCCGGCTTCGTGGTTGCTGATGTCAGAACCCTCGACAAGAAGCACGGCTCCTATCGGCAGGTCACCAGCTCCGCAGTCAAGCAGGACCTCATCATATCGGCCTACAAGCCGACTGAAACGCTGGAAGAGCGCTTCGAACTTGGACACGCCACGCCCGACAGCGCCTGGGCCTTTGTACGAGAGCACCTGCACAACGCGCCGGTATTCGTCGGGCGAGCCAACGAAGGCGAGGTAGTCGTCGAGCGCACGCCGCAGATGCTGCTCGACCGGATGATCGCCTTCCATGTTCAGCGAGGCGTCAGTGTCCCTGTATCGGGCCCGGAGTTCTTGAAGGGACTCGACCACCGGTTCCCGAAGCGAGACGGCATGTACTTCTTGCCGGGACAGGTTGCCGAATACGACCGAAAGCGCACGACCGTTGGCGAGCTGCGCCAGCTCAGCCTCTTCGTGAACGATGAGGCCAGCGCGATCCAGTGGGTGCGGCAGCAGCTCCACGATCGGCCACGTCGCCGCCAGGACCTCGTGCCAGAGTTCATGCGCGAGCTGCAGGCTTGGGCAAAGCACGAGCAGACCGTCGAGCTCAAGGACATCCTCGAGCAGAACTTCCTCCACTACGACGGACAAGGGCCGGTTCCAAGCCAGATCCACAGCTATCTCTCGAGCAACTTTAGAGAGCTGAGGAACCTCAAGAAGGACGACACCCGGCTTGTCGAGAAGGCCGCCGATCGCTGGTACGTGCCCGATCCCAACAAGCAGGCAGATGTCGAGCTCAAGCGGAGCCGAGAGCTCCTCAAGGAGTTCGAGGAGTACAAGACGACCAAGCAGCGACGGCTGAAGGTCTTTCGAACTGAGGCAGTGCGAGCCGGATTCAAAGAGGCGTGGCAGTCCCGAGACTACGGCACGATCGTCAAGGTGGCCGAGAAGCTTCCCCCGGACGTGCTCCAGGAAGACGCCACCATGCTGATGTACTACGACAACGCGCTGACGCGCCTCGGCGAGTGAGGACCCATGGCGATGCGCGCAGGCGATTGGTGCTACAGCCTCGCCCACAATGAGCCCTGCCGGGTCGTGGGCGTCGACGCCGTGTGGGGTGAGCAGACCGCGCAGGTCTGGCTCGCACGTCGCGACGCGGTGGTTCGCATTCGCCTCGACCGCCTGCAGCCGCTCGATCAGGCCGTCCCGCCGAGTCTCGACCACCTCTCGTACGTCAGCGCGGCGGCACGCATCCTGGACGCGCTCGAACGCGACTCCTTGGTGGCTCCTCTGGAGGGTTCCGTCATCCCGCTGCCTCACCAGCTCTACGCCCTACAGCGAGCGATGTCCGGTGACCGGGTCCGCTACCTGCTGGCGGACGAAGTCGGGCTCGGCAAGACCATCGAAGCAGGGCTGATCCTTCGCGAGCTCAAGGTCCGTGGGCTCGCCAAGCGCATCTTGGTCGTCGCCCCCGCCGGGCTTGTCAGCCAGTGGGTCAGTGAGATGCAGACCCACTTCCAGGAGGACTTCCGGCTGGTCCAGCCCAGCAACTTCGGCGCGTGGCGCCAGCTTGCCGGGGTCGACGAGAACGAGAACCTGTGGCGCCTGCACGACCAGGTCGTCTGCTCGCTCGACTCGGTGAAGCCGATGGACACCCGACGCGGCTGGTCGCGCGAGCAGGTCGCCCGCTACAACCGCGAGCGATTCGAAGATCTGATCTCCGCCGGATGGGACCTGGTGATCATCGATGAGGCGCACCGACTCGGGGGAAGCACCGAGCAGGTCGCCCGGTATCGTCTGGGTGAAGCACTGGCGCAGGCCGCTCCCTACCTGCTCCTACTCTCGGCGACCCCG
>JALTMS010000249.1 GCA_027001345.1 Acidobacteriota bacterium
GATCTCCAGTCGGGCGAGATCACGGTCTACGAAGCGGGGAAGAAGCAGAAGCTCGCTTTCCTCGAGGCGACGGGCATTGCCAAACCCCTGGCCAGCGAGGACGCTCCTCCGCCCGCCACTCTCTACCAGGAGGGCGATACGCCGTTGCAGGGTCGGCCGAAGGTGGTGCCCGAGGCGACGCTGCCGCCGCAGCACATCATCTTCGTTTTCGACACGCGGAACAGCAAACTCGGGGTTCGCAGCGCATGGAAGAAGGCCGCGCTGGAGTGGCTCAACGACGGTATGAAGCCCAATGACCGGGTGGGAATCGTGATGCTCCGTTCGTACCCCGAGTGGATCGTTCCGCTGACTGCTGACAGGAACCGACTCGTTCAGGGCTTGAGCGCCGTTTCTTTCGAGGCCAGCGCAGGCAACCGGGATCGACGCAAGGATGTCACCCGTTTCGTCGATGACCTGATGACGCTTTGCCGTGATACTCGTCGCAGAAAAAAGGGGCGGCAGCGAGGTATTTCTGCCGGCAGCAGTACGGAGTCGGCCTGTGCCTACAATCTGGCCACGTCTTATGTCCATCAGTGGTATACGGAATCCAAGGATGCCATCGACTCTCTGCGCACATTGACCGGCCAGATCGCGGCGATTCCCGGCGAGAAATCGGTGATCATGTTTTCCGAGGGGATCATTCCGGACGCCGGGACTGCCGCAATCAACGTCATGCAGAGCGTCTTCGGACCGAAGAAGATCAGCCTGCGTTACCTGAGTACGGGGCTCGAGCGGAATATCTCGAGGGAGATCACCGCGCTGCACGCGGCGGCGCGGGCGGGAGGTATCTCCTTCTTCACCATCGACAGTCGCTACTCCGGTGAGCGCAGCGCGACGGCGTCAAGTCTGGAATACAACACGCCGCTTCAGCAGACCCAGTACGGCTTGAATCCCTGGGCCGAGATCTTCGATGCAACGCGAAGCGTGCTGGTGAGCCTGGCCCGAGTGACAGGCGGGCGCCACTATCACGGCAGAGACAATCTCGTCGAGTCCACAAAGGCTGCGGCGGAGAGCATTTCGGGCCTCTACACAGTCGGTTTCTACCGCTCGAGTCCCGGCGCGCGGCCCGGGAAGTTGAAAATCAAGGTGCGTCGCCGGGGCCTGGTCGTTACGCACCCCAGGCGCATCAGCCTTCGGCGTCACATCAGCCGTCCGATCAAGCTGGACGTCGCTGTCGGCAGGCCTCAGCCTACTGGACAGGGTGATGTGCAGGGGATTCCTGTCACTTTGATGATCCCCGCCGCGGATCTGCCCAGGAGGAAAGGGGCGGGAGGCTACGGGGCGGCACTCGGCATTTTCCTTCAGGTAATTCCGCTCGATGGCAGGGCTCCTGTGGAGCGGCTGGAGGATGCGACCTTCTTCATCGAGCGCGACCGGGCGCAGGAGATTCAGTCTCAGATTTTTCAACACCGAACGATGATCGCGTCGCCGATGGGTCCGGTGCGCCTCCGGGTTCGCGTCAGCGATGAAAAACAGGTGGTACTGGGGGACACCGTACTCGATTTCGAGGTCCTGCGGGGCGACGTACGGGCTCTGACATCCGTCGCAGCACCGGAGGGGGCCCCCTTGTCACCGTGAGCCCCCGCACCTCCTCTCTGATTCGGTGTCGATGAAGTTCGGAGAACGGGAGACCAGTCAGATGCAATCCGAGGCAACGAGGCACCAGGGTAGGCTTCTTTCGGCGAGTCTGTTTTGCCTTGCTGTGCTGCTGCTTTCCGCGGTCGGCGGCAGAGCTGCATTGGCCGCCGACGAGGGCCGCTTGAGCGGCAAGGTCATCGATGAGGAGGGCAAGCCTGTTGGCGGTATCGAGCTGTTGCTCGCGCCGGTCAAAGGTAGTGCTCCGCCGATTGTGATCAAGGTCAACCGAAAGGGGCGGTTCTCCGTACCGCGCTTCCCGCGAGGGCTGCGGAGGCTGGAGGTCAGTGCGCCTCCGGGCCTGGCGGTACGACACATGACTCTCGATGTCAGGGCGCCCGACGGGGCGCGGATGGGCATGCTCGACGAGGATGTGCCGCCCGGCATCGAAGCGCGTCCCTTCGCAGTGGGAATTCGCCAGCGAGCGAGTGTCACGTTGGTGGTCGGGCAGGAGGAAGAGGAGAAGGCGGAAACCGTGCCTCTCGAGGCTGCCCAGGCCACCTCGGCCAACCTGGCCAGACTGAACAAGATCTTCGAGGCTGGGGACATGGAGCGGCTGCTGGTCGAATCGGAGCGGATCCTGGCTGACGATCCCGACGAGGCAGGAGCGGTCTACCTGCGGGGCATCGCTCTGTGGCAGCTCGGCCGCTCGGAGGAGGCCGTCACTGCGCTTCGCAGGAGCGTGGCCCTGATGCCAGACCAACCCGGAATTCACGGCACTTTGGGCTCCGTGCTGGCCGAAAGTGCCAGAAAGAAGAGCGATCAGGGTGAACAGGAAGAGGCTCGCCGTCTCTTTCTGGAGGCGGCGCAGTCTCTGCGAGAGCAACTCGAACAGACTCCTGGGAACAACGTCTATCTCGTCAACCTGGTTATCGCGCTTGAAGGCGCCGGTGAGGATCAGGAAGCGACAGACGTATTAAAGACTCTGGTCGCGGCGGATCCGGGAAACGTCAAGGCCCGCCTGCGATTGGTGGAGATCTTGCACAAGATGGGCCAGACCGATCAGGCTCTCGAATTCCTCAGCCAGGCTCCGGGTTCGCAAGAGCAGGTCGCCTTCGCTTATCACAACATCGCGATCGATCTGTTCAATGCTGGCGAGATGGAAAAAGTCATCGCCATCATGGAACGTGCTGTCGCGCTGCTTCCCGATCATCCCATGATGCACCGGCTGCTTGGTCGCGCTCTGGTGGCCCATGGCCAGATCGACGAGGGTGTCGCTGAACTCGAGAAATACCTCGAACTCGATCCAGACTTTCCCGAGGCCGACACCGATCGGGCGCTGATCGAGGCCCTCGGCCGGGACTGAAACGAGCACCTGTCCTCGAGTTGCCAAGCCGGACGACAGAGGACGACAGAGAATGCCTGCCCTGTCGGGGCAAACAGGGCAAGCAGGCAGTGTACCTGGCGGGAAGGTGCCCGGAAACGGGGCACTCCTTGGCGATGTGTGGGCGTCAGCACGACGAACCAGGGCATTTGGCTTGCCGAACTCGGGACCGGTCCGGCGGCTTGCGAAGAGAAGACGTGGCAGGCAAGCCGATCGGTAGTGGCCGGGAATTCAGGCGCGGTGGAGGGGCGAGGAGGAAAGAAAACCTCGGCGAAGAGCGATCAGCTCCTCGCCGAGGCTGCACTTCGATCTTGGGTGAGGGAGCGTGGACCGCTCTCGCTCCGCTCGGCTCAGTTTCCGCTCAGTGCTGCATCAGCATTGACCAGTCCCCAGCCCGTACGAGAGTCGTAGCCCACGGAGGCGTCGCCGGCAGTCATGTCGGTGGCGCCGTCGATCAGGCGCTGCTTGACCTGCTCCGGGGTCAGCGAAGAATCCTTCGACAGGACGAGTCCCGCGACGCCAGCCGCAAAGGGGCAGGAAGCCGATGTGCCATCGAAGTAGAGCAGGTAGTCGCCGCTGGCGTAGCCTCCGCTGCCATGGATGTCGGTGGTGGGAATGATGGTCGGAGCCATCAGATCGAGCTTGAGGCCATAGTTGCTGCCCCAGGCGGGGTAGTTGTCACAGGAAACGCCCAGCGGGTCGGGAACGACACCCTGAAGCAGAAGGGACAGGTCGCTGGCGCTGCGCTTGCGCTCTCCGCAGGGTGTTGCCGCGCCGATGGCGATCACCTTGGCATAGGCAGCCGGGTAGAGCACGCGGGAGAGATTGTTGTTACCGACCGCTCCGAAGAGGGTGACTCCGGCCTGGTAGGCGTAGCTCACCTGGCTGCCGATGCCGGGATCGATCGGACCGAGGCCGAAGCTCATCGATGCGATGCGGGCACCGTGGTCGGCGGCGTAGACCAGGGCGTTGCCCACGGCGCTGGCTGTGATGTTGCCGGAAGCATCGGCGACCTTCAGGGGCATGATGCTGCACTGCGCGCAGACCCCCGCGGGGCCGATGCCGTTGCCGGCTTTGGCTGCCGCCACCCCGGCACAGGCCGTGCCGTGACCCTGCGCGTCACTCGGATCGCTGTCGCCCTCACCGAAATCGTAGCCCGTGACGACATTCAGGTCCGGGTGCTGCAGATCGACACCGCTATCGATGATCGCGATGGTGATCGACGAAGATCCGTAGCCCTGGGTGTCGCTCCATGCGTCGTCCACGTCCGCGTCGAAATCCACGGTGCCGACGGTGGGGCCGCTGAACGAAGAACTCTGTGGGTCCCAGGCCTGAAACTGCTTCTGGTTGTCGTGGCCCCACTGGTCGGGATAGAGCGGATCATTCGGCACCGTCGCTTGGGAAAAGATCCAGTCCGGGGCAGCCCATTCGATCTGCGGAAGAGCGGCGATGGTTTCCGCCAGAGCGACCATGTCCTGGCTGGTGGGGAAGCGAAGGAGCAGCTCTCGATCAAGTCCGAGTTCGGCGGCCAGACGCTGCCGCCGCGGGGCGAAGGGTGCTGTGCGAATCGTCTCGAGGCCGGCGCGAATCAGGGCGCTGTCGAGTTCGGGCAGGCCGGTGCGCGAAGCCTGCGCTCCATAGGATCGAAGAGCGAAGGCCGGGTCTGCTGCCGCCTGGGGTGCGAGACGAACGCGCAGGATGCCCGGAGCATGGGCCGGAACCAGGCTGCTGGAGGCAGCATCGGCCCAGGTCGCTCCCGCGGCCAGGAGTACTAGCCCGATGGCCAGCATCATCGACAGGAGCCCCCCTGGCATCGCTCGATGGGTGGGGGTTGACGGGTTCTTCCTTTTCATACTTCTCCTCCTGGGATAGCGGCGGATCTCCCTCCGCCGCGGGTGGGGTCCAGTCAGATGGTTCCCATTTCGGCGCGCAGGATACAACGGCAGAGGCCGGTTGGGGGTGTAGAAATGTGAACAGAATCGGCGACGGATGCTTCGGTTGTGGAAGTCGGGGAGTGCGGCCAGCCGAGCGGATCGGGTCTGCTGGTTGTAGCCAGTGTGGGCCCGCGTGCGGCTGCGCCGTCGTTTGAGTCGAAGCGCTCCTGCGCAGTCCGGGTCAGGTCATGAAACCATGGGCTGTGCGAAATATTACATTTTGCTTTCACCCGGAGGATGCATGAGCCCTTCGTCCATGGATGCGCGGTCGGTGCCGGCTCTGCACGCTTCGACGCCTTCGGCGCGCAACGCGCCGGCCGAGTTCGTCTACCCGAACCAGTCGTCCACCGTCTGTTCTGGCTTCAGGTCACCGTTCATTTCTCGAGCGGCGGCTGGGTGGTGGAAAGTGCGTAAGTTCGCAGGCGCACGACGCTTTCCGGCATGGTGTGGGTGACCAGCAGCAGCAGATCGCCGGCCAGACCCGGTGCGGTGGCCAGGTGTTCGCCCGGCGGCAGGTCGAGGGTGCCGGCGCTCTGGCCGGTATCCAGGTCGAAGGCCTGTACCTCGGTGTCGCCGACGGCGGTGATCACCAGATCACCGCGCACCATCGCCGGCCGGGACAGCCGGCGACCGGTGGCGCGGCGCCAGAGCAGGTGACCGTTGTCCCGGCGGAAGGCGTAGATGAACGTGTCCTGACAGGAGACGAGGATGGTCTTGCCGGCGACCTGGGCCGGTACGCTGACCGTTCCGCCGAGGCTCTGCTTCCACTGGCGGCGGCAGCGAATCCGGCCTCGACGGTTTTCGCGGCAGCGCCAGGCGGCGAACCAGCGGTCGCCGGCGGCCAGTAGCCATCGTCCGTCGATGGCGATGGTCTCGGCCACCAGATCCCGCGGGCGGAGCCGCTGGGCGGCGAGGAAGGGCAGCAGCAGGCGGTGGCCGTCACGGCTCAGGGCGGCGGGGTGGGAGAGCAGGCTCCAGAGCCGGGGATGAACCGGCCCCGCCAGGGTCTGGCCTGCCAGACGCCGGCCATCCCGGTCGAAGGTGACGATCGTCTGATCGTCGAGCAGCACGCTCCAGCGGGGCAGGCCGGCAGAGGT
>JALTMS010000250.1 GCA_027001345.1 Acidobacteriota bacterium
CGTCATTTTCTGCTGCGTCTGGTGGAGGGGCAGGCACCCCAGGTGATCCAGGCCTTCTCCCCCGAAACGCTTCATCTCGCGACCACCGGAGCCGAGGGGCCTTTCTGCGCTCCGGGGCTGCTGGCCGTAGCAGAATACAGTCTCGAACCCGGAAACTATGCTTTCGCGGTGCTCGACGCGACGGCCGATCCGGCGCTCGCATCCCAGATCCCCGCCGATCCCGATCAGAATCTCCCCGAAGGAGTGCTGGCCCGGGTCGGCTTCCAGGTTCTGCCCTGAGCCGCACGCCCGCGGCCACCGGCCCGAAGCTACTGGGCAACGCCGAGGATCAGTAGCAGCAGCGAGACTCCGTTGATCACACCGTGAGCGCAGATCGCCGGCCACAGACTCGATCGCCAGACTGTCAGCGCGCCGAAGACCAGGCCCAGCAGCCCCACGGTGAGGATACCCTCGCCATGAATCGCACCAAAGATGGCAGAAGAGGCCAGCAAAGCCGCCAGGTCGCCCCAGCGATGCCGCAGGGAAGTGAGCAAGAACCCACGGAAGACGATCTCCTCGAAGAGAGGAGCGAGCACGACTCCGATCAGGCCCACCATCACGATGTCGGCAGGGGTGCTGACATCGAAGATCTGCGCCGCACCGCTCTGCTTGTAGAGAAACTCCGGCAACCCCAGACGCTCGGCCAGCAGGCCCACCGACGTGACCGCCAACCAGGCCGGGAGAGCCGCCGCCAGTCCCCAGAGAACCTCCCGCCCGGGGTGGGCAGCGCGCAGGCCGATCTCGACCCAGCTCCGCCCCCTTGCCCTCAGGCGCGCGTGGAGCCAGATCCCGGCCACTGCGGCACCGCCGACGAAAGCGGCGAGCAGCGCTCGTGGATCTTCCAGCCGCCAGCCGAGGCCCACCAGTAGCGCTAGTTGAGTGGCCACCTGACCGGCGAGAAAGGCCGCCACGCCGGCCAGACCGTCGAGGGCCGACCAGGGACGACCCGGTTCGGGGCGTCGACTCTGGAAAACCAGCACTCCGCCACCGAAGGCCCCCGCCAGGCCCACCACCACCACCAGCGCCACCAGCCAGACCTGCCCCGGCAGGCGGGATTGCAGTGGGGCCTCGAGCAGAATCTCCGCGGGACGACCGAGCCGCCAGGCCGCCAGGGCACCGACGCCGAGCACCAGGATCCCCTCGTCGTCACCGGCGCCGAGGGCTTCCACTCCGCCGACAATCCGTGGCAGGGGTGACTGGGCCATCCAGGATCCCGCCTCGAACGCCCAGACCTCCCCGTGCAGGCTATCGACCAGCCAGGGGCGGTCGGTGGTACCGAAGGCGAGGAAGAGTTCGGCCCCGGGTCCCGGCCGGGGCGAGGGCAGGTCCGGCCGGCTGCCGTCGGGGTGCCGAATCTCGCCGCCGGTGGTCAACGCCGCCAGGTCGCCGTCGGGATGCAGAGCCAGATCGTCGATGCCGTCGGCCACTGCCTGTGGCTCGTCGTCTTCGCCGCCGAGGGTGAACAGGGTGCAGTTGCGCGCGCGTTGCCGCCGGCCGAGGAGGGCGGGGGTGATCTCCAGGCAGCCCCCCAGCCAGTAGAGCCGTCCCTGCCCATCGACGATCAGCGGACCGGCAGCGGGCGCCCGCAGGGTGATCGCGCTGACCACGGGGCGCTCACCGCTCAGGTCGATACGCTCGAGCCGTCGCGGAGGATCGAGCACCCAGGCCTCCTCGGCGGAGACGGCCGCCAGCCAGGCCTGCCGCTCGTAGTCACGATCGATGACCGCTCTCTCGCCGACCTGCCCTCGACGATCGAATTGCACGACCCGACCATCGCCCAACCCCCACAGGGAACCGTCGCGGCCCTCGGCCAGGCGATCGATCCTCCCCTCCCAGCTCTCGATCACCTCGCCAGTCGCCGCATCGACTCGCAGGGCCTGCTCCCGGGTTCCCAGTAGCACACTGCCCTCGTCCCAGCGGGCCAGACTGCGGTAGGGACCGAAGTTGTGCAGTGGACCGAAGGCGGCATCCGCCTGCGGCGACGCCTCGTCGGAATGTGCAGCGAGAACCGGAAACGCGGCGGTCAACAAGATCAGGCAGAACAGGCTTCGCAACGACATCGGACCCCTTCCTCACGGTTCTCGCGCCGCTCCTCGCTGGCGGAAGATCGCCTCGCCGGAGAGCCGGCGCAAGGCTTCCCGCGCCCGGAGAGTCAAAGGTTCGGCACGGGCGCAGTCCGTCAGAATTCGACCCAGTTCGACCACTGCCAGCTCTCTTCGTCCGGCCCGCACGAGAAGATCGGCCAGCTCGCCGCGATACTCGCAGGCGGTGATGGGAGGCACATCCCGCAGGAAGAAGTCGGGCCGACCTCCGGAGCGAGGATGGTCCGGATCACTGGCGAGAAAACGGCGGTAGGCCGCTTCGGCTCGATCGAATCGACCGAGGATTCCCAGGCAGCGTCCCTCGCTGCGCCAGGCAGCCTGCCGCCAGGGCAGATCGAGGTGCGTGTCATCGGCGATGCGCCGGTAGAGCGGCAACGCCTGCTCGCACGCGCCGGCCTTCTGTAGCGCGTCGCCCAGCCGCGCCAGCGCGAAAGGGTTGTCGGGCTCGACTTCCCAGGCGCGGCGAAAGGCTTCGAGCGCCTGCTCGGAGTGGCCGGCGTGGTCCAGAACCTCGCCGAGCAGAACCTGATCCGGCGGCGGCAGGGTCGAGTCGCGAGGGATCGTCGCGCCTCCGACCAGCATCACCACACCGCCCACCACCGTGGCCACCACCAGCCGCCGGCCCCTGCCCCCGGCTGCCAGTCCAGCCGCCGCCGCCGGCATCAGCAGTACCAGTGCCGGCAGACGGTAGCGGGCGGTGTTGAAGAAGAGCACCGGCGCGACGGCCCAGGCCGCCGCCAGCAACAGCAGCGCCAGCACCTGACGTCTCCGGCCGGCCCTCCAGGCCAGCAGCAGGCCCGCGGCCAGAAGGGGCCCGCCGAGGCTCATCGGCAGCGCCCAGCGAGAGCCGTGAGCCATCAGGGCCCCGAGCAGAGGTGAGTAGGAGCGCACGGAGTCGATCCGCCGGTTGTTGGAAATCTCGTGGGCCGTCAGCAGCAGCAGCGCCTTGTGGCCGATTCGGGCCACGGAACCGAGGGGATCCTCGGTGGCACGCAGCCAGCTCTGCCGAAGAAAGAAGCGCTGATGCTCGCTGCCGCGAGTCAGTCCGAGCTTTTCCGGGGCGGTGTAGAGCCGGGTCCAGGTCAGATCCGGATGCCAGTTCCCCGATCCCTGGTCGAAAGCCGGATCGTTGCCCATGAACAGATTGATCCCGCCGTTCCAGGAAACGATCACCGGATCGCGAGCATAGAAGGTGTTGCGCAAGGTGACAGGCGTGACGACGAGAATCGCCGGGATCAGGATCAGCCCCGCAGCGCGAGCCGGCGTCACCTGCCGGAGGTGCCCGCGACGCGCGGCCAGCAGGGCCCAGCAGGCGGCGGCCCCTACCGCCAGCAGACCGTTGGCGCGGGTGATGCTCAGCACGCCGAGCACCGCGCCGGCAGCTCCCAGCGGACCGAAGGGAGCGCGGTCCAGGCCGGTCATCATCCGGTCAGCCGCCAGCAGCAGCATCAGCGTCACCAGGGGCGTGAGCAGCAAGGTGGCATCGAAGTAGATCGCCGTACCCCACACCGCCAGCATGCTGCCGCCGATCCAGGCTGCCCGCGGGCCTGCCAGCCGGCGCGCGATGCGCGCCACCAGCGCCACCGAAGCCACCCCACAGACGACGCCTACCACCCGCGCCGCGATCACTGCGGCGTGGTCGCCGAGCAAGGCGATCAGCACAGCGGCCAGATACGAATAGAACGGCCCCTTGTAGAACGCCCCCGACCCGGGCAGCAGCCAGCCCCGGCTGACGATCTGCTGCGCCTGACCGAAGTGAAACCAGGCGTCGACCACCGGGATGGCGAACAGGGGATCCCTCGAGGCGAGAAATCCCAGGTGCGCACCACGCAGCACGAGCGCCAGTGCGGCGGGTCCAGCGATCGACGGGTCGATCCGTCTGAGACCCGCAGTCACGGTGCGCGCTCGAGCCGCAGCCGGTAGACCGCCGGACCGGGCAGCAACGCCGTCGCCTCGCCTCGTTCCCAGGCATCCTGGCCGGCACCGTAAAACGGAGACAGTGGGTGGCCGCTCTGACCCCCGGGCATGTGCAGCAGACCACGATCCTCGTGACCGGGAGCAACGACCATCCGTTCGGAAGCCCCAGTACCCGGCCCCTGGACCCGGGGCATGTGGGTGCCACCCGGCAGGGGCACCGGCGGCATGTCGAGCCACCGGGAAAGCCAGGGGAGAGAGCGCGAAAAGGGATGCTGCACCCGCACGACGTTGCGCTGCCCCCAGGTGAAACGCGCCAGGCCGCCGCGCTTCTCGACCTGCCCGAGCAGATCGGCCAGCGCCTCCTCGAGCACTTCGTCCCACTGCGCGTAGCGGGGATCGAGCAGGTGCAGCGGGCGCTGGTCGAGTAGTCGCCAGACGGGCCCCTCGATCTGCCGCAGGTAGCCGGCCCGGAATCCCGGGTCGGCCTCGACGCAGGGAGCGATCAGAGGCCGCAGAACGCGTTCGATGACCAGCAGGCGAAAACCGCGCACCAGGCGATAGGCCACCGAGTCGGGCCGGGCCTCGAGGGGGTCGTCGGCCAGCGCCTCGGTCAGCCGAGCAGCAGCCTGGCGATCGCTCACCGCGCCGGCCACCGTCTCGAGCAGCAGCTCGCGCCAGGGCTCGAGCAGCCGGGCCCGAGCGTCGAGCTGGATGGCGAGCAGGCTCCGCTCATCGTGGCGTTCGACGGCTCGCAAATCGTCACGGATCTGGCGGGCCCGGGCACCGAGGGCGTAGCCTCCGTCGCCGAGCCGAGCCAGGGCCGTCCCCCCGACGACACGGTTGTTGGCGGTCCACAACAGGCCCTCAGGGGGATTCACCACGGTCGGCACCTCGTCTTCCGCCAGCCAGCCCTGCCAGCGACGACTTCCGTCGCTCCAGCTCTCGGGCAGCGAGCCCGAAAAGCCGATGCGGCGAGGCAGGCGGCCGATCAGCGTCCAGCCGATGGACCCCGCCTCGTCGACGACGAGGAAGTTCTGCGCCGGGATGCCCGTGCGGTGGGCGATGTCGATCGCCTGATCGACGTTCCGAGCCTGTTCGAGATCGAGCAGACCAAGGTTGAGCGCTGCCGGCTCGTGGGCCACCCAGCGCAGAGCCCGGGGCCGACCCTCTGCGTCACGACCGATCACCGGCCCCCAGATCGTTCGCCGGTACTCGAAGTCGATGCTCTCCTCTCCGGCGATGTCGATCCGCTCCCGGACCACCTCGAAGGCGCGCCACCCCCCGGGGGTCAGGTAGCGATCCTCGCCGCCGTCGGCCGGCAGATCGAGCAGCACCAGGTCCGAAGTGTCCACCTGGGCGTTGGTAAAGCCCCATGCCACGTGGCCATTGCTCCCCACGGCGATCACCGGCGTGCCGGGCAACCCCAGGCCCACCACATCCAGTGCCGACTCGTCTCCCGCGGGCTCATCGAGCCGCAAGCGCGTGCGGAACCAGATGTTGGGCATACCCAGCGGCAGATGCATGTCATTGGCCAGCAGCGCCGCTCCTCCCGCCGTGCGGAAAGCCGCCACCGCCCAGTTGTTGCTCCCGGGCGTGGGCAACTCGAGCCGCCCGTCACCGACAGCCGGAGCGGCGGCTCGGCGCAGGTCGATCACCCCGGGGCCCGGCAGGGGTGGGTCGGGCAGTCGACTGCCGTCGAGGGGCGCATCCCAGCGCGTCCCGGAGACGGCCAGCAGGGCGAACAACGGCTCGGGGAGCGTCTGCCGCATGGTCGCCAGTGTCGCCTCACGCCGCCCCTCGTCCTGCAAGAGCTGGAACATCGACGCCAGGACCAGGACCGAGTCTTCCACCTGCCAGGGACGGGGCGTCTGGCGCAGGACGATGTACTCGAAAGGCCGGGCACGGAGATCAGCCAGACCGGCCGTCACCCCCCGGCGGTAGGCCTCGAG
>JALTMS010000251.1 GCA_027001345.1 Acidobacteriota bacterium
GCACGGGGGCCGACCGGGGCCAGACCCGGATCGTTTCGATGGAGAACATTTCTCTGCCCTTCTGGCCCGATCGGCGGCTGGATGACGGCGACGTGTTCACCGCCGCGGTCCGCGATTTCGCTCTGGCAGAGGTCAGCGACCTGCGCGTGAGCAAGGACGGAGGAATCACGATTTCCTGGACCAGCCAGGATCCGACCTATGGCGAGGCGACGGTTTACGATCTGGTCACCGGTTTCGTCGACGAGCTGCTGGACGACCGGGGTTACCAGCGCGTTTCCTGCCTGGCTGACGACACGGCGGACACCCCCTACACCGATACGCGCAGCGGGCCCAATGCGGGCTTCGCCTACTACTACCTGGTGCGCTCCCAGAATGGTGCGTCCGACAGTTCCTTCGGAGCGATGCCGACGCTCCCCGACGCCCGCGTCGGACTCGACCTGGAATCCACCTGCAACTGAAGTGGTGCTGGCTTCACTCTCCTCCAACCCTTCCCCGGCCTGCCCGGGGAAGGGCCTTTTTTTTCGGAAGGCGACCGGCGCGGGCCAGGGCGTCGCGCAGGAGGAATTCGATCTGGGCGTTGACGCTGCGGAGTTCTTCGTCCGCCCAGCGGCGGATCGCTTCGTGGAGACGAGGGTCGATCCGCAGCAGGAGGGACTTGCGCTCGGCCATGGCTGTCGGTCTCCCGCGCTGAAGATCAGGTGTAGAGACTGCCGGTGTTGACCACGGGCTGGGCCTCGGTTTCCGCACAGAGCACCACGAGCAGGTTCGAGACCATCGCTGCCTTGCGTTCCTCGTCGAGTGCGAGCACGTTGCGCTCGGCGAGCAGCTCGAGAGCCTGCTCGACCATGCCGACGGCTCCTTCGACGATCTTCTGGCGCGCCGCCACCACGGCGGTGGCCTGCTGGCGACGGAGCATGGCCGAGGCGATCTCCGCGGCGTAGGCCAGGTGGCTGATCCGGGCCTCGATGATCTGGACACCGGCCTTCTCCAGCCGGGCCTGGGTTTCCTCGCAGATACGCTTCGAGATTTCGGCGGTGTGGCTGGCGAGAGCCACTTCACCCTCCTCGTGGGCGTCGTAGGGATAGCCCGTGGCCATGTTGCGCAGGGCGGCCTCGCTCTGAACGTGGACGTAGTTCTCGTAGTCATCGACCTGGAAGGCGGCCTCGGCGGTATCGACCACCTTCCAGACCACGATGGCGGCGATCTCCACCGGATTGCCCCGGGAATCGTTGACCTTCAGCTTGCCGGTCTCGAAGTTACGCACTCGCAGGGAGATCGACTTCTTGGTGTAGAACGGGCTGGCCCAGCGCAGGCCAGGCTCGCGCGCGGTGCCCCGGTAATCCCCGAAGAGCTGAAGGACCTTGCCCTCGTTGGGGGCGACCATGAACAGGCCGGCCATCAGAAAGGCTTCGACGGTGATCAGGACGCCGCCAACGACGATGCCGGCTGCGGACTCGATGAGGACCATCTGGTAGATGCCCAGGCCGGTGGCGATCAGAGCGATGATGCCCAGTACGAGCATCGGCACTCCGGGCAGGCCGTTGCGAATCGTCTCCCGTAGCATGGTTTCACCTCCTTGACTCAGGTGGGATTCGCCTCTGATAGTAATGTGATATCAGTTTGATTGCAAGCCGCCGATTCCGAGGGCAGATCTGGTGGACGAGTACGAGAGGATCTACGGCCGGCATGCCGACTTTTTCGGCGCGGCTCCCGAGCCGCTGCTCGAGCGCTTTGCGGACGGGATCGAAGCCGGAGGAAGGGTGCTGGACATCGGCGCCGGCCAGGGGCGCAACGCTCTGTGGCTGGCGGAGCGAGGGTTCCGGGTCACGGCGCTCGAGCCGGCCGGGGTGGCCGCCCGGCAGCTTGCGGCCCGCTCACGGCGGCCTGGCACGATCGAGGTCGTCGAGGCTGCGGTCGAGGACTACCAGCCGGAGTACGCCCTGGCTGCCGTGCTCTGTTTCGGCGTGATCCAGGTGCTGACCGTGCGCCAGCGCGAGGTGATGGCGGGACGGGTCACCACCTGGCTCGAGCCCGGGGGCCTGCTGCTGGTCACGGCGTTCTCGATCCGGGACCCGAGCTACGCCCGCTGGTCCCGCCGGGCGCAGATCGTCGGCCGCCACTGTCTGCGTACCGCGGAGGGAGTCGTGCGGGCCTACCTCGAACCCGGTGAAATCCTCGAGTTGTTTCCACGGCTCGAGGTGGTTCATCATCGCGAAGGACTCGGGCCGTGGCATCGCCACGCCGGCGGCGAGCCCGAGCGCCACGAGCTGATCGAGGCCGTCTTCCGCCGTCGTCCCTGAATGCCGCGCCGGCTACAGGCAGGGAGCGCCGCCGAGATCCAGGTCGTTGCGCGGATCCGGCGTGATGCCCACGCCGTCGCCGAAGGAACTGCGGTCGGCACCGTTCTGGGAGCGCACCAGATAGTAGTGGGCATCGCCCGCGGGCGGGTTGGTGCGCCAGTCCTGGAAGGGAGTGTCGGGCCAGTCCTCGGCCAGACATTCGGCGGCCGAATAGTCGCCGCTGCCGAGCAAGGAGCCGACCAATCCCGTTACCAGGTCGTAGGTGGTCTCCGGGCCGTAGATCGGGTCCTGGCTGTCCCACGACACCACGACCGGGAAGCCCTTGGTGACCTGGAGGTTCTGCACCTCGGCCAGGGGCAGGCCGACGGTGACCGGGTAGTAGTCGTAGAAGTTCTGGACGCGGTCCGAGCCGACTTGCTTGGATTCCACCCGCAGGCGCAGCGTCCAGGGGCCCTGGGCCAAGCCGGAACTGTCCCAGGTGCCCAGTAGCTGGTGCTCACTGTAGCTGCTGTTGCCGGACACGCCCGTAGGCGTCCAGCTCCCGTCCAGATCGCAGGCGTGGAAGTCACTGCCCGGGCAGACGTCGACACTGTAGGTCGTGTTGACCTGGGCCGGATCGCGGCCGTTGATCGCGCTGCCGTAGAGCGGAACCAGATCATCGATCACCAGATCGTCGTCGTTGAAGTAATCGAGGCGCACCGCCACCGGAGAATAGAGCGGATCGCCGTAGAGGATGCCGCTGTTGTGAGGCTCGGCCCACCACACGGCGTCGCCCAGCGGCAGGCCGCGCAGGAAGTAGAGCAGGGTTTCCTGGGGATGGTTGTCGAAGGAGTGGCCTCCCGACTCGTGGTGGCTGAGCGAACCGAAGAAGGCGGCGCCGTTGAGACGCGAGAGGAAGTTCGCCGCATGGTCACCACCACTGACCTGCTCGTGCCCCTGATCGAAGCTGCCGTTGATCGCCAGCTCGGTCGGGTCGCCCACTTCCTGGATCGAGACATCGTCCAGCGCCAAGTAGCCGCCGAAGATCCCGTTGGTGTCGAGACGGATCCGCAAGCCGTCATAGAGCAGATCGCCACGGGTGTGCAGCGCCGGGTCGAGGGTGAAGGTCGCCTCGGCGTAGGTCCAGTCGTTGGTCCCCCCTACCGACGCGAGAGTCTGAACGCCGTAGTCGATGGCGGTGCTGCCCGCATCGACTTCCCGGATCCAGAGCTGGACGCGCAGATTGCGGGTCGGTGACATCCCCTCGCTGCGGTACCACAGGCCGATCCGGTATTGCTGAGGATTGGCTGTATCGACAGCCCGCGCCGCAAAGAAGATGCGCTGATTGATCATCATCCGCTCTTCGTCCGGGCAGGCCTGGGTCGGTGCGCCGCTGAAGTCGCTCGTGGCATAGCACAGGGGGTCGGCGATCTCGTCACGGCTGCCGAACCACAGGCTGTAGCTGTCGGTCCGACCGACGGTGTCCCGCACGTCGGGAAAGGCCAGCAGGTTCATGTCGCCGCCACCGAGGCTGGTGAAGCTCGAGCCCGAGTTCTGATACCAGCCCGTGGGCCAGACGGTGAAGTAGGAGACGGGATAGGACTGGAAGTTGTAGCCCCAGAAGCCGTCCGCCACGCCCATGCAGGAAGTATCGATTTCACGAAAGACATCGGTCGAGGCTGCCCGGCAGGCTTCGGGATCGGCGGCCTCCCGGCAGAGAGTGTTGGTGCAGGTATTGTCCTTCCGCCAGTTGCGGAAATCCTTGAACGAGCCCGTCGTCGGCTGGCCGTCGAGGGAGCCGAGATAGAACAGGCCGTCGAAAGGCTTGGGTTCGCGAGAGCTGGCCCGACCCGGAGGCGGGTCGTTGCCCGAGGTCATGCGCGCCCGGCAATAGTCCGGAGCCTTGCCCGCCTCCGAGGAGGCCGATTGATCGAGATAGTCCATGCAGGCCGTGCGGTCCTCGCCCACCAGGCCGAGCTGGACACGCCAGGAGGTACTGGCATCGCCGTAGACATAGACGTTGTTCTGGTAGTCGAACCAGCGCGCCTGCCCCCCCGTGCTGCCGTACTTCGAGCCGTAGAGCTTGCCGTAAATTCCGGTGGCTTCTGCCGCCTTGGCCCGGTCGACCAGGGCCTTGGCGTGATCCAGGTCCAGCCCGTCGATGCGGGAGACGATCAACTCGCCGTCATTGGGCACGTCGACCGTGCGCATGCCGCGACCGTCGAGGAAGGCATTGCGCCGCTCGGTGAAGGAGAACGGCAGGTCTTCGGTGAAATAGCGGACGATCCAGTACTTCAGGTAGTTGTCCGCCGAGGTGGGGCCGTTGTAGGGCAGGTTGGAGTTGTCGACCTTCATCCGGGTCGGTACACCACGGGTCATCACCAGGTAGCGGATCTTCGAGTGTTGCCGGAGCTGGTCCACGGAATCCTGACAGTAGTAGGGCGAGTCGGTTCCCGTGCAGACCACCGGATCCAGATTCGGATCGTCGAAGGTATTGTCCTGCATGCAACGAATAATCTGGTCCCGAAGGTTGAGAAATTCGGTCCAGGTGAAGAAGTAGCCGGCGGTGGTGCGGACGTGGCAGATGTGGCTGGCCGGCACGTTGCGTTGTTGCGCGTAATACTCGCCTACCAGGGGCGAGTCGGCGGAGTTGTCGTTGACGACGATCAGGACGTCGTCACGGGTCGCCTGAGCCGCGACGGGAGTGCCGGCGAGGATCAACCCCGCCGCAAGAAACACAAGAAACAACAGTGCTCGGAACTTCATCACGCCGATTCCCTCCGCAAGACACGAGACCCTTTCATATACCGCGAAAACCCCGCGGGTACAGCTCCGCAATGATCGATTCGGGGATCCTCGCGCCGGGATCGGGCATCGGCGATAATCGCTGGCGGGAGAGCACGATGAGAAAAGCAGCCAGACAGGCGATACGGGGCCCTGGCAGGGGCCGGCTCGGCTGGGGGGCCGTGGTCGCGGCGGTGGTCTTGCTTGGCGCCTGCCACTACCGCGGCACATTGCCCCGGGAACCGGGACTGCACCCACGACTGACCCCTTTCACCTACCTCGAGGAAGGCAAACTGATCGCCTTCGCCGTGGATACCGAGGCCGCGCGGCAGCGCGAGGAAGATCTGCTGGTCGCCTTCGGCGTCGGCGTGACCAATCTGGGCCTCGACTCCCTGACCCTCAACCGGGAATCCTTCACTCTGGTCGATGACACCGGTCGTCGCTACGGCATGGTCTCCCTCCAGGAAATGCGGGCCGCCGTCGTCGCTCCCGACTTCGACGTCAAGGCGAGCCGAGACTTCTTCGGCATCTGGGCCACGCGCAACCGGCCCTGGCCCCGGGTGGATTCTTCGTTCTTTACCCTTGCCCGCTCGCGGCGCCTGATGCAGGACCGCGTACAGCTCCACCGTCATGCCTGGATGAGCGACCTGCTCTACTTCTCCCATCCCGAAGGAAGGTTGGTGGGGCGGGTCTACGAGATGTGGATCGACGCGCCCGAGCTTCCCGAGCCCACCTTCGTCAAGTTCCGCATCAAGTGATCCTGCCCGCCCGCACCGTGCTCGACGGGGTCAGCGATCCCGGCCAGGCTGCCGAGGCCGCAGCGCTGGGAGTCGACGGGATGGTCCTGCGTCTGGGGGAGCAGGGGCCGGTGGGCATCGATGCCCAAACGGCGCGGGCCATCGCCGCCGCGGTGCCGCCCCTGGTGGACCTGTGGTG
>JALTMS010000252.1 GCA_027001345.1 Acidobacteriota bacterium
CCCGACAACCCGGACCAGTGTCCGACCCAGCCCCTCGCCGAGCAGGTGCTCCTCGTAGTAACTCAGACTCGAGCGCAGCTCCCGAGCCACCACCCTCAGGCTCTCCTCGCCCTGGTAAGCACCCTGGACATGATAGCTACGAGCGCGGTAGAAGATCAGCTTGCCGCCGCGGAGGATGATCAGGCTGTAATAGCTCGGGGTAGCCGACAGAACGGCAACATCTCCTTGCGATCGTGCCTCGAGCTGGCCGTCGACCCGCAACGCATTGAAGGTGGCAAACGAAGAGAGATCGATCAGACCGACCCGTAGCCCGATGTCGTGGGCCAACGCCTCGATCGCCGACAGGCCCTCGTCAGGAGCCAGGGTGACCAGCAACTGGGTGCGGGAGTCCTCTCCCCGACCGAGCTGCACCCAGGACAGCCGCGCCTGCTCGAGCGGGAACGGCACCGACTTCTTCAGCCTCCAGCGGATCAGGTTTTCGACCTCCTTGCCCGACGAAGGAAGATCCTGAAAATCCACGACGAAGGCTCGGGCCACCGTATCCGGCAGAGCTACCGAAACCCGCGATGCGCTCTCGGCCCCGGCCCTGGTCAACGCCTCGGAGATCGCCCCCGCCAGTTCCTTGGTCGATCCCACCTTGGAGCGCATCATCGAGGTCGAGAAAACGCCCTCCGACAACGAGCAATGTCCGTGTCCGAGCAGGTGATAGACCCCGCGTCGCCTGCCGAGGCGTACGGCTACCACGGCGTCGTCCCGCAATTCGAGCGCCACCAGCGGATACCGCGGGCGAAGCCACGCAGACCGCCGGACCCTCTCGGGAACCAGGTGCTCGAGGTTGCCCAACCCAAGTTGCATCGTTCCCTTCCTGTCAGCCTCGAAAGCGGGCCGCAAAAACGCGTTACCGAAAACTCATTCCACGAAGGTGACCTTGTTGATCTCGCGCAAGGTCGTCTTTCCGGCCATCGCCTTGAGCAGCGCCGACTGCCGCAGTGGTCGCATCCCTTCGGCCTCGGCCTGTCGGCGAATCTGTGCCGCCGGCCGGCGATCGAGAATCAACTCGCGAATCTGGTCGGAAAGATCGAGCAGCTCCGAGATCGCCTCACGGCCCCGGTAGCCCGTTCCGTGGCACTCGATACAACCCCGACCCTCGTACCACGGCCGGTCGCGATACTGGGCCGGATCGAGTCCCGACTCCTGGAGAAGTTGATCGGTCGGCTGCATCTGGACCCGGCAGTTGGCGCAGATCATACGCACCAGACGCTGGGCGAGCACACAGTTGAGGGCGGAGACGAAGTTGTAGGGTTCGACATTCATGTTCAGAAAGCGGCCGAGAACGTCGATCACGTTGTTCGCGTGCACCGTGGTGAACACCAGGTGGCCGGTGAGGGCCGACTGGATTGCGATATTCGCCGTTTCTTCGTCTCGGATCTCTCCGATCATCACCTTGTCCGGATCGTGCCGGAGAATCGAACGCAGACCCCTGGCGAAGGTCAGGCCTTTTTTCTCGTTGACCGGAATCTGCGTGATGCCCTGGAGCTGGTACTCGACGGGATCCTCGATGGTAATGATCTTGTCTTCCGAATTGTAGATCTCGGAAAGTGCGGCGTAGAGCGTGGTCGTCTTTCCGGATCCGGTGGGGCCGGTGACGAGGAACATACCGTACGGCTCGCCGATGAACTTGCGGACCTTGGCCTTGACGTCATCCTCGAAGCCGCAGACCTCGAGGCTGAGGGTCTTGAACTTCTCGCTGGCCGATTCCTTGTCGAGGATTCGGATCACGCAGTCCTCACCGTAGACGGCAGGAATGATGCTCACGCGAAAGTCGATCGTCTTCTCCTTGATTCGCAGCTTGAAGCGACCATCCTGGGGGATCCGCTTTTCAGAGATGTCGAGTTCCGACATCACCTTCAGCCGCGAGATCACCGCCTGATGGAATCGCTTGTCGATCGGCTCCATCGCCTGGTAGAGCACGCCGTCGATGCGGTACTTGACGATCACCTCGCGCTCACGGGTTTCGAAGTGGATGTCCGATGCCCTTCGCTGGAGCGCATTGAAGATCGTCGAATCGACGAGCTTGACGATCGGGCTCTGGTCGGCGGTGATGCGATCGATCGACAGTACTTCCTCGCCATCGTCCGCTTCACGTACAACCTGGATCTTCAGCTCTTCGGTGGCCTCGTCGAGCACGCGCTGGGACGACTCCGACCGCTTGAGAATCTCCTGGATCGCCATCCGGGTACCAACCGAAACATCCACCGGATGGCCCAGCAGCAGCTCCAATTCGTCGATCATCAGTACGTCGGTCGGATCCGAAACGACGATCTGCAGCCGCTCGTCTTTCATCCGGAAAGGGATGAAGTGATAACGGAACATCAGTTCCACGGGAACCGACTCGAACAGTTCGTGATCGATCTCGAAATCCTGCAGATGAACGAAGTCGAGCCCCAGCCGCTCGGCGCGTTGCCGGGCTTCCGCTTCCTCGTTGATCGTATCGGAGGCGGTGGCTATCGGCTGCCCGGCATTGGAAGAATCGGTCATCGATCGTTTCCTCGTCTCAGAACTGCGAACTATTGGCGTATGCGGAGAGCAGTGGGTAGTAGATCGCCAGCAGCATCACGCCGACGACCACGGCCATCGCCACCAGCATCAGCGGCTCGACCAGCGACTCGGCGCGCTGGATCTGCACCGAAATCTCCTCGTCATTGAATTCCGCAACGTGCTCGAGCATTTCTGCCAGCGCCCCGGAGGACTCACCGACCTTCACCATTTCGACCATCATCTCGGGAAACAAGCCGCTCTCTTCCATGCTCGCCCACAAAGCCGCTCCTTCCCGCACGCGGAAGGTGATGGTCTCGATGGCGTCTCTGTAGATTGGCGTTTCCACCGCTCGACCGACGATCTCGAGGCAGGTGACCAGCGGAATCCCGCCGGCGACCAGCGTCGCGAGGGTCCGCGAAAAGCGCGCCATCACCAGCCGGCGCGCGATGCTCCCGGCAACGGGAGTCCGGTAGAGCATTCCTTCGAGCAGCCGAGCCCCGGCTGGGGTGCGCTTCCAGACCGTCACCGCCACCACCGTGGTGATGATGCCGGAAACGATGGCCAGCCAGTGCCCACGCAGCAGGTCCGAAGCCGCGATCACCATCCGCGTGATCCACGGCATGTCCGAGCCGATCTCCTGGAAGAAGCCCTGGAATGCCGGCAGGACGTAGACCAACAGGACGACGATGATGCCGCAGAGCAGGGTCAGCAGGATCGCCGGGTAGACCATCGCGCCGATCACCCGCCGACGCACGCCGGACACCGTCTGTGCGTAGTGGATGTAGCGCCGGAGCACCGTGTCGATCTCGCCGCTGCGCTCTCCGGAGGCCAGCGTGCTGGCATAGAGTCCGGGAATCGCGCCCTGGGCGCCGAAGGCCTCGGAGAGAGACTCTCCCGTCCGGACTCGGTCTCTGACATCCTCGAGTACCTGCTTGAGCACCGGGTTGGCACGGCGCTCGATCAACAGTCCCAGCGCCTCGGTAATCGGCAGCCCGGCGCGAATCAACGCGGCAAACTGCTGATTGAAGACCAGAAAGTCACCGACCTTGACCTTCTTCTTGCGACGAAAGAGATCACTGATCGCCGTGAGGACGGCTGACCGTCGCTGAATCCCGAGCACCAAGAAGTCCTGGCGCTCGAGTTCCCGACGCAGGGTCTGGGGGTCGCTGGCGGTGTAATCACGCTCGACGATCTCTCCCGAAGGCGTGCCGAGCCGACAACGATAATCGGGCATCGCTCAGCGCTCCTCCTGCAGCAGGATCCCGGACGCCTCGGGCCCATCATCATCGACGGGCCAGGCGGTGAAGACCAGGAAGATGGCTCTCTGCCGGCCCCGAGAGGTGGCACCGACCAGATGCTGGCGGCCTTCTTCGAGATCCAGCTCTCCACTCCACAGGCGCCGCGGCCGCGGCTCGATCGACGAGCCCCCTGCCGTGACGGGCGCCGGCAGTCGATCCAGACGGAAGGGTTCGACCAGGATCCGGCGCCGGTCCTGATCGACTCGCTTGATCTTCAGCGAGACGCGATAGCGCTCGGCGATCTCGGCCTGCCCCTCCCCGCCTTCACGCAGGCGCAGGCTGGCCGTGCCAAGGGAGCGGAAGCGCGTCCAGCGGGTCATCTCCGAGAGAGTGCGACTGATGTCGCGCAGCTCGTCCGCCACGCCCGCCGCCGGCGGCAGATCGCGGGTGGCGATCAGCAGACTGACGCTGACTTGCACCTCCCGTGGTGGCTCGTCCCACTCGCCGATCGCCCGGGCAATCCGCTCGAGCCGCGCCGGCTCGTCTTCGACGATGATCGCATGCAGGGCGCGGGGCACCTTGTAGGCTCCGCACTCGCCGATCATCTGGTCGGCGAGTTGCGCAGCATCTCCCACGTCGCGGTAGTGGATCTCGATGACTTTCGTGGCGATCTCCACGCCGGCACAGGGGTCGTCACCAGCCACGGCCGGAGCGACCAGGCCCAGAGCCAGCAGGGCGGTGGCCGACCAACGCATGTTCACAGATCCAGCTCCTCATCGACGATCAGCGTCAGCGTGGGCCCCTGGGCCGAAGAAGGCACGATGGTGATCACCTGGGCCGTGGCGGAATCGATCCGCCGCACCACCGGCTCGACCCGGGCCGCCGCGAGTTGGGGCGGCGGCGGGGTAGGGCCGGACACCCCCCACAGGGCCGCGATGACGACGGCGGCGGCGGCGGCGGCCAGTGCCGCGCGGCGCCAGCCCCGAGCACCGACGGGCGCCACGGATCGATAGGCCGGCACCCCGGCGGAAGGCGGCAGGCTGCCGAGCAATGCGAAGACTGCGGTCGGCTCGATTTCGGCCAGGCGGCGGCGGGCGTCGGGGTCTTCGGCCAGTCGCCGGGCTTCGGCTGGATCCGGCCGGGAGCCGGCGGCGATTTCCGCCAGGCGCTGGGCTCCGAGCGGTGTCTCCCGACCCATCGAAGGGCGGCTCATGGCCTACCTCCCCCATCGAGCCCGAGCAGACCCGGGTACTCTTCCTGCAGGCGCCGCGCAATCTGGGCGCGAAGCTGGAACAGGTGGTTGCGGACCGTGGAGGGGGCCACACCGAGGATCCTGGCCGTCTCGGCGGCGGAAAAGCCCTCGATCCGGGTCAACACGAACACCGCCTTCTGCCGGGGTGGCAGATCGGCGGTGACGGCCTCGAGGGCCCGCTCGAGTTCCCGAGCCAGCACCTGCTGCTCGGGCCCCGGGGCTTGATCGACGGGCTCCAGGGGGCGCTCGACCCGAGCCGGAGCGACCGCCGGTCGGGTGGGACGCGCCTTCTCGCGCCGCAGCGCGTCGATGGCCAGGTTCACGACCATGCGGTAGATCCAGGCATCGAGGTCCTCGCCGATCCGAAAGGATCCAAGCCTGCTCCACACCCGCAGGCACGCCTGCTGCGCCACATCTTCGGCTTCCTCCCGGTTGCCCGTGATTCTCAGGGCGATGCGGAAGATCCGCTCCCAGCGGGGTCCGATCAACCTGTCGAAGGCGGCCCGCTCACCCCGAACCGCCCGGATCACGAGATCCGCGTCGGTGGCCGTCATGGGACGGACTCCGACCCGTCACCCTCCCCTACGGGGCGAGTCCCGCATCTGTCTAGCCGGAAAAAGGCCGTGGGCTCGCGGACCGGGCAAAAACCGCCCAGCCCCGGAGCAGCGCGCAACATGGCGCGCATTGTGGAGGCCCGCCTGCCGACAGGCAAGCACTGCTGCATCCACCTTCCGAGCCCGCCGGTCCGGCCCGTCAGCCTGGAACCAGGGCCCGGTCCTCCTCGGTCTCGGCCGCCGATCGGGGCGCTTCAGGGGGCTCGGAGAGGGCCACAGCCAGCACTTCCTCCATCGCCTCGACGAAGACGAAGCCGAGTTCACGGCGTGCGACCCGCGGCAGATCGTGCAGGTCCTTCTCGTTGGCCTTGGGCAGGATGACCGTGCTCGCCCCCGCCCGGCGGG
>JALTMS010000253.1 GCA_027001345.1 Acidobacteriota bacterium
CGCCTGGAAGCTTCGCGCATGAGCCGGGCCAAGGCTGTCGCGGGAGGCGACACCCTTGGCCCGGCTCATGCGCGAAGCTTCCAGGCGAGCGGCGAGCGTTGCAGTGGGAGCGCCGATGCATGTTCCGGGTACGTTCTTCTCTATACCAACGAAGGGCCGGCAGCCATTATTTCACGCTCTCCCTGACAATGTGTGGCTACCGCCCCGGGAGAAAGCGTTGCCGGGTACACCGTGCTCCGAGCCTGGCGGAGGTGGAGGGGGCTCGGCTCTGGATCCAGCAGCGCTCGGGGGTCGATTTCCGGGCGCCGCCGCCGCCGGGCTACAGGCCCCGCGGGCCCTGAATCAGCGGGCGCGTCAGGTCGCGAGCACCCTCGGGAGTGCAGAGCACGTCATCCTCGATGCGCACCCCACCGCAGGGCGCCAGGCGTTCGACGAGTTTCCACTCCACCTCACTGCCCTCCGGCCGACTCCGCAATTCGTCGAGCAGGACGTCGCAGAAGTAGATCCCCGGTTCGATGGTCACCACGTGGCCGGGCTCGAGGGTGCGCGTATTGCGCAGAAAGGGGTGGTCGGACGGGGGTGGCGCTGTTCCCCCATCGGGGCCTGCCTGGTGCCCACCCACGTCGTGGACCTGCAAGCCGAGGTGGTGACCGACACCGTGGGGCAGGAAGGTGCGGGTGATGCCCTGCTCGAGAGCCTGCTCGGCACTACAGCGCACCAGGCCGGTTTCGGCCAGCAGCAGGGCGGTACGCCGATGGGCTTCGAGGTGGATCTCGGGGTAGGGCCGACCAGGGGTGACCATGGCCACCAGGTCCCGCTGCAGAGCGTCCATCGCATCGAGCAGGGCGCGGTAGAGGTCGTCGGCGGTCTCGAGGGCCCAGGTGCGAGTGATGTCCGACGCATAGCCCTCGTGGGAGGCCCCGGCATCGAGCATGAAGACCTTGCCGGGGGCGGACTCCAGGCCCCGTTTGTTCTGGTAGTGGAGGATGGCGATCTTCTCGTCGAGGGCGGTGATGGTGGCAAAAGGTAGTTCCGCCTCCAGTTGTCCGGCCGCTTCCAGGAAGGCCCAGTGAATCTCCTTCTCACTGGCTCCCGACTCGAAGGCCTTGCGGGCGACTCGATGACCCTCGGCCGCCTTCTCCGCGGCGCGGACGATCTGAGCCACTTCGTGGTCCGTCTTGATCCCCCTGTGCCAGGCCAGCGGCGCCATCAGCGCCTCGGGCTCGACCATGGTCTCGGGGATACCCAGCTCCTCGGCTGCCGCCGCGGAGTTGCCCACGTAGGCCAGCTTGCCGGCGCCTTGCAGGTGCTCGCGGGCATCGGCGAGTCGACAGACCTCCACCACCTCCACCGACGGCTGCCAGTAAGAGTCGGCCAGGGGCGTCACCTCGTACCAGAAGTCCCGGGGCGCGACCCGAATCACCAGCGGTCGCCGGCCGGGGCGCGCCAGCACGCAGTGTTCGGGCCCCGCCAGGGGGGCCCAGCGCAAGAAGTGCGGCGTGCTGCGGAAGGGCACCGGCTGATCGTCGGCGTGGTAGTAATCTTCCCGACCCGCATGGAAAAGCACGCCGTCGAGGGGCAGGCCCCGCGCGGCGGCCCGGCTCAGGGCATCTTCGAGCATGTCCCCGAGCGCCGCGAGGTGCGCCTGGTAAAGCTTGGCGGAAGTCATGAGTATCGTCTCCGGAGGCCCCGCTTCCTCCCAGGGTCGCAGGGCCGGCTCGGTGCCGTCGTCGATCACCGATCGTCGAGAATAGCAGGCTCTGGCCCCTCCGCCCCAGGGCTCGAAGGGGGCTCGTCCGGTTAACTCCTTCGCCGTGTTAAATTAACGTCACCCTCGACGGGGAATCGAAGGCGAAAGTCGGCCCTTCGGCGGTTTCGCCGTAGATTCTCGTGATGATTTGCCCCCCGATGGCCCCGGGCCATCAGTGCTGCCATTGCCGGAGAAGCCCCCATGCTCAACACCGCTGCCACTCGAATCGGCACCGCTCTGTGTCTGATCAGCCTCTGGACTGCTTCGCTGCTCGCAGCTCCCCTGGCTCCCCGCCTGATCGTCGATGAGCAGGACGGGACCACCCGCCTGTCCGTGCAGCTCGGTGATGGGGGGCCGACCACCTTCCTGCGCGAGACCGCGGCCCGGGTCGAGGCGGGCCCGGCCGGCGGTGACCCGGCTGGTCGAGCCGCTTTCACCACCTGGTTCGAGGACGGCCAGCCCTACTTTTCGTATTCACGGGATGCGGGAGTGAGCTGGAGCCCGGCACGTCAGCGGCAGGACCTGCTGCTCCTGCGTGACGGCGCGGTGGCACCGGAGCAGGCACTGCCCGTCCCTCCGGCTCCCCTGGCCGCGGGCCCCGGCGAACGGGTCTTCCTGGTGCAGTTCGAGACCATCAGCCTGCCCGAGTGGCGCCTGGCCCTCGAGGCGGCGGGTGGGGAGATCCTCGCGGCCTTTCCCCACGACGCCCACATCGTCCGCATCGATCCTTCCCGACTCGGCAATCTCGCCGCGCTGGATTTCGTCGCGCGGATCGAGCCCTACCACCCCTGGTATCGTCTGGCCGAGCCGGTCCGGCGCTGGCTCGAGCAACAACCCGAGCAGCCGCGTCGCTTCTGGGTGATGGCCTTCGAGTGGGGCGAGGCGGGCAAGGCGCGCATCGCCCGGGCGGCCCGGGCCCTCGGGGCGCGGATCGTCGAGCACTGGCCCAGCGGCCACATCATCGATCTCGAACTGACAGCTTCCCAGTTGCGTCGGCTGGCCCACCACGACGACGTGATGTGGATCGACCCCTGGTCGGCTCCCGAAGACGACATGAACCTGGTGCGGGAAGACTCGGGCGCCAACTACATCGAGTCCGTCGGGGGCTACTGCGGGACCGGGGTCAACGGTGAGGTGCTCGATTCGGGCACCGAAGAGACCCACCAGGACTTCGACGGCATCATGATTCACGGCTCGGGCAATTCCTCGTCGAGCCACGGCACCAAGAGCTACGGCGTGGTGTTCGGCAACGGCGATCGGGACGGTGACGGCGACCCCAACGCCACCGGGCACCTACCCTGTGCCCAGGGTATTGCCGCCGACTACGACTTTCTCGGCGATCG
Organism: Acidobacteriota bacterium; assembly: GCA_027001345.1. GTDB lineage: Bacteria > Acidobacteriota > Polarisedimenticolia > J045 > J045 > JALTMS01. The sequence goes on from JALTMS010000253.1 coordinate 3,094, forward strand.
CTTCGCCCACACCCAGGAGCTGAAACAGGCCCCCTACTTCGCCTCGTTCCAGACCAACTCCTGGGGAGCGGCGCGGACGCGCAGCTACACCAGCAAGTCCCACGAGATGGACGACATCATCTGGCGGCTGGATATCCTGATCCTCCAGTCCCAGTCCAATGCGGGCAACCAGGATTCGCGGCCCCAGGCCTGGGCAAAGAACATCGTCTCGGTGGGAGGGATCTATCACGAGAACACGCTGACCGTCTCCGACGACAACTGGAGCGGTGGGGCTTCCATCGGCCCGGCGGAAGACGGACGCATCAAGCCCGACATCAGCTACTGGTACGACTCGATCTACACCACCACCACCGGCAACGGCTACGGCCAGCACTCCGGCACCTCGGCGGCGACACCCGAGTCCGCCGGCGTCTTCGGCCTGCTGGTGGAAATGTGGGCGGACAACGTCTGGGGCACCGATCCGGTCGGCAGCACGCCCTTCGAAAAGCAGCCCCACTTCTCGACTCTCAAGGCCTTGGCGATCAATACCGCCGAGCAGTACACCTTCAGCGGCGAGGGCCACGACCTGACCCGCATGCACCAGGGCTGGGGGCGGATCAACGCTCGCAACGCCTACGACCGAGCTGGGACGAGCCTGATCGTCGACCAGGGCGTTCCCCTGCAGCTCGGCGACATCTCCAGCTACGACGTGCAGGTGGCCGATGGTGAGAGCGAGTTGAAGATCACCATGGTCTATCCGGATCCTCCCGGCACCACCTCCGCCTCACTGCACCGGATCAACGACGTGGACCTCAAGGTCAGCTCCCCGTCGGGCACGGTTTACTACGGCAACGTGGGGCTCGAGGCGTCGAATGAATCTTCTCCCGGTGGCGCCCGCAACGGCATCGACACGGTGGAGAACGTCTTCGTGCAGAACCCCGAGGCCGGGGTATGGACCGTGGAGGTCGAGGCTCGGGAGATCAACCAGGACGGCTACCTGGACACTCCGGAAAGTGACGTGGTCTTCTCACTGGTGGTCACCGGCGGCAGCGGTGATGTCTGCGCCGCGCCCACTGCCGACTTCACCATCACGCCCAATCCGGCCCGGGTCGGGCAGAGCGTGCTTTTCGACAGCACCGTCTCCGGCGGCGCGGGCGGCCCTTACGAGTATCGATGGGACTTCGATGCCGACGGTGCCACCGACTCCACCGCCGAGGATCCGACCCATGTCTATCACCGACCGTGGACCGGCATCGTGCAGCTCCGCGTCAGCGACGCGGCCAACTGCCCCCAGAAGGTCGAGCACAACATGGACGTCACCGGTCCCGATCTGCGTTACGCCGACTTCTCCATTGCCGAGGTGGAAGGCAACGGCAATGGCAAGGTGGATCCGGGCGAGACCTGGGACCTGACCGCCAGTCTGCGCAACCAGGGCAACGAGACCGCCGTGGGCAGCCAGGCCGATCTGGCGGTCAACGCCGCGACGCCGGCGAGTGTGGTCATCGAGCAGGGCACATCGTCTTACGGCGACATCGCCGTGGATCTCAGTGCTTCGGGAACGCCGGCCTATCGATTCCGGGTCGGCAGTGATTTCCCCTGCGGCCAGGACATCGTCTTCGACCTGGTGAACATTCGCTCCCTCGATCCGGACAACGTCTACCCCGACGAGATCGGTGTGATCCGTATCCTCGTCGGTGGCTCGGGACCGCCCCAGGTGGTCTACGAGGACACCTTCGAGTCGAACCCGGGCTGGAGTTTCAACGGCAACGGCGAGTGGGAGATCGCCCCACCCCAGGGCCTCGGAGGTGGGACCACCCTCCCTGGCGGCGGCACCTCCAACTCGGATCCGGCCACCGCCTTCGAAGGCAGCGCCGTGATGGGCAATGATCTCAGCGGTCTCGGTCGCTGGGAGGGCAACTACGAGGCCAACGTGGTCAGTACCGCCACCTCACCGCCGATCGATCTCAGCGGCGCGGCGGATACGACCCTCGAGTTCTGGCGGTGGCTCAACGTGGCGCTGGGCGATACGGCGCGGCTGGAAATCAGCGCCGACGGCAGCAACTGGACGACCCTGACCGAAGAGAGCGGCGTTCAGGAAGGGGAGTGGGTCTTCTCCTCCTACGACGTATCGGCGGTGGCCGACGGCGCCGCGGCATTCCGAGTGCGCTTCAGCCTGGAGACGGACGGCGGTCTGTTCTTCTCGGGCTGGAATATCGACTCCCTGGTGATCGAGGGCGTGACCCGCGATTCCTGCGAGCCGTTCACGCCCCCGGTGGTGCCGGGAGCTTCGGCGGGCTTGCAGGTCAGCCGCACCGGCGGCGGCGATCTTCGCCTGAACTGGAATGCCGACTGTGGCGGCACCTCGAGTTACGGAATCTATCGTGGCGACCTGGCCATCGGCTACGGCTCGCTGGCCGCCGAGCCTGGCTTCTGCGACGTGGCCGGCACCACCGCCGACATTCCGGAGGGTGCCGGCGCAGCGGACTTCCTGCTGGTGGTGCCCAACGACGGTGTCTTCGAGGGCAGCTACGGCGCGGATTCTGCCGGGACCTCTCGGGATCCGGCGAGCACCGCCTGCTATCCCACCGATCAGGTGGACGGGTGCGCGCCGTAGCCCGACCCGGATCGTGCACGAGCGCTTCACCTCGAAGCTTCCACTAAACTACCGTTGACCCTGGGGTCTGCCGGTCTTATCAGACTGGCGTGTCGCGCTGCCGCGCGCTCACCGAGCGCCCCACGCGACCCTGGAGATGGTGACGATGTACTTCTACTTCGATCCGCTCTACTGGCTGGTCATCGGTGCAGGGTTGCTGCTGAGCCTCTGGGCCCAGGCCAAGGTCAAGGGGGCCTACCGGCGTTACAGTCG
>JALTMS010000254.1 GCA_027001345.1 Acidobacteriota bacterium
CGAAGGGAAGCTGCACGATGAATTGCAACGCTCCGCCGGCCAGTGCGCCCCAGCAGGCGGCCAGCAGGAGTTGCTCGGGCTGCCAGGCGCCGCGGGAGGCGGCGACCAGAGCGGCAATGATCGACACGTTCCACAGCACCGGCGCCAGGTAGGGCACGAGGAAGCGACGGTGGGAGTTGAGCACCCCCAGGGCCCAGGCCGAAAGCACCAGCACGCCGGTCATCGGGAAAATGATTCGCACCGCCTTGACCGCCAGGGCGAAGCGATCCACCGCACCCGGCGTGGCGGCGTCGAGCAGGAAGCCCGGGGCGAAGACCGAAACGATGGGACGCGCGAAGAGGATGCCCGCCAGCGACAGCCCGGCGGCCAGCACCAGCAACAGGGCGAACACCGCCCCGGCCAGGCGGCCGGCGTCCTCCCGCCGCCCCTGCTCGATCAGACGGGAGTAGACCGGAATGAAGGCCGCCGAGATCGTGCCCTCCCCGAGCAGATTCTGCAGTACGTTGGGGCCGCGCAAGGCGGTGCGGAACACGTCGGCATAGCCGCCGACTCCGAAAAAGTGCGCCAGAGCGCGGTCACGAATCAGCCCCGCCAGGCGGCTGGCCAGGATGCCCGTCGCCACGATGGCTGCCCGGCTCCCACCACCGGATCGATCTTTCCTGCGCTGATCGGCCGTCATCTACCGCCCGTTTCCGCCGTGCCGACTCGTCCGCCCGCCGCCACCGGCGTGCGAGCCTATCAGGGCAGAGAAAGCCGCTGCAAGGTCCGCCGCACGGACACCGGGAGGCATGCGGCACGGGGAAAGACGATGCTCGACCGGCAACACTTCAGCCTCGGCTCGCCGGATCCTGCCGGAAGAAGCCGGCGAGCTGCTCGTAGAGTTCGGGATGTCGGCGACGCAGGGCCCGAGGTTGCTCGAAGAAAGCCTCGGTGACCACGGCGAAGAACTCCGCCGGATTGACGGCGCCATAGGTGGAAAGAAACGTCTGCCGATGCTCTTCGAGATCCTCGATCAGCCGGGCGTATTCCCGCCCCAGGATGCGAGCCCAGGGGCCGTAGAGGGCACGGTGTTCGAGCACGGGCGCTCCCTCGGTCGCTCCGCTCTCCGCATCGAGCTGGTGGGCGAACTCGTGGAAGACCACGTTCTGACCATCACCGGGATCGGCGGCCCCCTTTTTCACCGAATCCCAGGCCAGCACCACCGCGCCATGGGTCCACGACTCGCCGAGGCGAACCTCCTCGCGCTCGACGACAAAGCCCGCCTCGTCCCGCCGCTGTCCTCTGACCACATAGGGATGGGGATAGACCAGGATCGTCCGTAGCTTCGGATAGTAATCCGTCTCCCTGTGGAGCAGCAGGATGCAGGCCTGCGCCGCGATGGTGACGCGGATCTCGTCGGTAATCTCGAGCCCACCGCAACCCTCGAAAGGCTTTTCCGCCAGGAAGACCTGGATATGGCCGAGCAACTCCCGCTGATCCTCGTCGTCCAGACCGCTGAAGTAGGGCACGTTGCGCCGGAGGATCTCGCACCACGCCTCGGGAAAGGGCCGTGCGCGGAGCTTCCGGCGACGTCTTTTCTTCCATCCGAACATGCCCGACCTCGCAAACGAGATTCCGGCACTCACCCTCGACACCGAAGCTCAGGCCGCCAGCCAGGTGGAGCGGAGCACGACAAAGGTGACGTAGCCGACGAGCAGTGCAGCGGCGCGAGGGCGGGTCAATCCCCGGCCCGTCGAGAGCAAGACGATCATCGCGGCGGTGGCGGCGAGCATCACCGTGCCGTCGAGCCGGGCCATCAGAGGCGGGAAAGTCAGCCGACCCGCCAGCGCGGCTGCGCCCCCAACGCCGAGGATATTGATCACGTTGCTGCCGACGATGTTGCCGTAGGCGACAGTAGTATGCCCGTGGCGGGCGGCGACCAGCGAGCTGGCCAGTTCCGGGGCGGAGGTGCCGAGCGCCACGAGAGTCAATCCGATCACGCCCTTCGACACGCCGAGGGCCTGGGCGACAGCCTCGGCACCGCCGATGAAGAGGTTGCCGCCCCAGACCAGAGCCCCCAACCCGGCAAGCACCAGCACGGAGGCCAGGAGGGGGTGCCGAACCACTGGCTGTGGGGCGGTGTGAGCCTGCTCCTGCTCCATCTGCCGTGCGAGTCGGGTCTCGCGGCGGGTCTGCACGAACTGCCAGCCCATGATCCCGGCCAGCACCAGAATCATCGCCAGCCCCTGCCAACGGGTCACCATTCCGCTCAGGCCGAGAGCGACGAAGGCGATGGCCGTGGCCATCAGCGCCAGACCATCGGGAATCACCGCCCGCGCCTGTCGCGAGACCGGGCGGACCAGCGCCGTCAACGCGAGCACCAGCAAGATGTTGGAGATGTTGCTGCCCAGGACGTTACCGATGGCGATCCGCGGACTGCCCACCATCACCGCCTCGACCGAGACGACCATCTCCGGCATCGAGCTGGCAACGCCGACGATCAGGATCCCCACTACCAGCGGCGACAGACCGATCCGGCGGCCCAGTGCCACCGCCCCCCGTACCAGGCCCTCGCCCCCGGCGATCAACAGGGCGAGTCCCACGACAATCTCCGCCACGACGATCACGACACTTCGTCTCCCGGACTCCGGATCTCGACTTTCGGCCGCCCTGCGGGCCGGCACGCAGCTCATCCCACGGCCCGCTCGAGCACCCTACCACCGTCTCGGCTCTCCGCCGACCGCCGGGGCACGGGGCACCACCATCCGCCGAAGCAGGCGACGCCGACCGGTTCGGGTCCGGGCGGAGCCCTCGAGTCGATGCGTGGAAAACGAGCCGCCATCGGAAACACATCCACGGCCAAGCAAGACACCGCGACCCCGGACCGCCAGGGACTGCTCGCGGATCCACCCCGCGAGCCGGCTGCCTGGCAGCCTCGCCGGAACCGCTGCGGGCCGCGGCGCCAGGACCGAAGAGCGGAACAGCGGAATCGCAGCCTCTGCCCACCACTGCCCTCGAGCCCGGAGCCCGGCCGCCTCGTCGCCGAGCTACGGGTTGCCCGAGGCGCAAGCCTGGGAGTTGGCGTTGGCGCGGGGAGTGCCCGTCGAGTCCACTCCCAGCGACCCGCCGCCGCAGACCGCGTCGTCGCCCCGGACCAGGTAGAAGAAACCGGCGCCGGCCACGGGCTCGTCGGCATCGGTGTAGCTGAAGACCTGCAGATCCTCTGCCAGGCAGGCGCCGTAGTCGCTGCCGTCGAGGGATGAGAGATCGCCACGGCTCAGGTCGTAGCGGTCGGCACCTCGCGCACCGTTCCAGTGCAGGGTCTGTCTGTCTGCGGCGAAAACCAGGCCCCAGGCCTCCTCCAGGCTTGCGCTGCCACCGTCGTAGGGAGCGCAGTCGCAGCGATCGCCCACGCCGTCGCCATCCTGGTCTTCCTGCGCCGGGTCCGCCACACCGGGACAGACGTCGCAGATGTCTCCAAATCCATCTCCGTCCGCGTCTTCCTGGCCCGGGTTGGGAAGCTCCACGCACAGGTCGTCGTTGTTGATCACCCCGTCGCCGTCCACGTCGCCGTTGTCGTCGAGGACCTCCAGCGTCGCCACCAGAGGCGCATCCTTGTCGGTCTCCCAGGTAAAGCCGCTCTTGCGGATCGCCGTGACGCGGAAGGTGTAGGTCCCGACGGGAGTCGGATCGGGGTTGGGGTTGTAGCGGAAGTAGGCAATGCCTCCTCCGGCAAAGCTGGTCGGATCGCTCATCGGCATCGTCGAACCGTCCGGAAACTCGAGCGTGCCATCGACATCCACGTCGCCCTCCGGGAAGCCGTCGTCGTCGAGCACCTGCACCCAGGTCTCCACGATGCCGTACTGATCCCATTCCCCCATCGTCACAAAGGCCACGTGGATCCCGTCCAGGTCAGGATCGTGGGTCCGTGCCGTCTCCCGGTTCTCGGCAGCGTCGTAGGTGAAACCCGGCTTGGAGAGATCGTCCACGGTAAAGGTCCAGGAGCCTGGCGGCAGGGTCCCACCCGGCTGATGGACCAGCACCGCCATCCCGCTGCCGCCGGTGGTACCGCTGAGCGGCTGCTCCGAGCCGTCCGGGCCCTGGAGGCGCCCTTCCACCAGCACTCCCTCCTCGACTCCCGTCAGGTCGTCCACCACCCACACCCGCACTTCCAAGGTCTGTGGATCGACGCGCCCGATCCGGATCTGCTGCACGTGGACCCGGTCGCGACTGACCAGGCCCAGCTCCTGCACCGCGCGTTGCAGGTTGACCCGACCCCAGCCGTAATAGTCGTCGCGCCCCGGCACGTCCCGCTCCGGCTCACCCACCTGGTCCTCCGCGCTGCGACGCACGATATCCATCACCTGCTCCGGAGTGAGCGTTGGATCGACTGCCTTGAGCACCGAACACAGGCCCGCCACCACCGGCGCCGCGGCCGAAGTCAGCGAGAAAAGATCGAAGACATCCTCATCGGAAAAGGGTCGGATGGTCGGAATGTCCCGGCCGGGAGCCACCACGTCGAGGTCCGGACCATACGAGGAGAACGGATCGAGCTCGTCGAATCGGGTGGTCGCCCCGACCGCGATGACCTCCGGGTAGGCCGCTGGGTAGCCGACCACCGGCGTACCAGCGTTTCCAGCACTGGCAACCAGGACGACGCCCGAAGCGAAGGCATAGCGCACCGCGTCTTCCAGAACCGGACCTCCAAGCCCCGACAGGCTCATGTTGACCACTTCGACGCCGTGATCGGCGGCAGCCTCCAGACCGTCCGCAATGGAAAGATCGTCGAACAGGCCGTCCTCGCCGACCTTGCTCGGCATCAACATCCCCCACTTGTCGATCCCCGCGATGCCAAAACCATTGTCTGATGCAGCGAGAACAATGCCGGCCGCGCGCGTGCCATGCCCCTCCCCATTGATGGGCTGGGGATCGTAAGGTTCGGGGCGACCACAGCAGAAAGCGTCACCGAATGGGACGATGCGACGACGTACCTCCCGCTGGCGCCCATCGACTCCGAAATCCAGTACGGCAACGACCACTCGGGAGTCACCGCTGGCCAGCGTATAGGCCTCGACGGCATCGATGTCAGCATCCGGTTTGCCGCCCTGCTGTCCGCTATTCTCAATGTCCCACTGTTCGCCGAAATAGGTATCGTTCGTCGCCGGTCCAGTGAATCCACCCGGTCGCAAACAACCCGGAGCGGCCGCATACTCGATCCGAGGATCGGCCTCGAGACGATCAGCGATTCCTCCATCCCGAACGCCACCCTCGAATCGCAACTTGTAGTATCGGTGCAAGCGATAGTACCGGGCCAGCCGCGATCTGAAGAGATTCCTGCCCCGAAAGACGGGTTCGACGGAAGACACGCCATACCCCTTCAACAGGTCACGCTCGAACGACGGCGATAGGCCACCGCGCCCGACAGCTTCTGGCACGACCCGGATCACCACCTCGTCCGTCCCTGTCGCTCCTCGAGGCGCAAGTCCCCACGTTCCACTCGCAGCCAACAAACAACTGAGCACCAGCGCTAGAAGGCGCACCCGGCAAGCCAAACCGACCATCACTCTGTCTTGCATGTGTGTCTCCCGAAGAGACGGAAGAGCCAGAGCACGATCCCGGGCGCGCGCGACATGGATACGCCGCAGCGGTACTCTCGCCGCTCTCGCGCTGCCGAACACCGCCGGTCTGTCCGGAAGCCCCCCCGAGAAACCCGGCACCAATGCATGTCGCCCACGGGGCAGAAGCGCGGCTCTCGGCACCTCGCGATCTATATACTCAAGTCTCGCGCAGAAGTCAATGTTTCCGGCTCTCCTCACATGTTTGTGGGTGCGGCCGCCAGGTGCATGGCGTCCAAAGACCGGCATCGTCGCCCCGGACCAGGTAGAAGAAACCGGCG
>JALTMS010000255.1 GCA_027001345.1 Acidobacteriota bacterium
ACCTTGCCGCACACGCGGTCGTCGACAGCGACCGCCCGCGCCGCTCGGCGGTACTGCTCGCGCCGGGCGAGGACGCCGGTGATGACGGCGTGCTCAGCTTCCCGGAGATTGCGCGGCTCGGTCTCTCCGGCCAGCTCGTGATTCTCTCCGGCTGCCGATCCGCGGGCGGTGCCCGTGTGCCGGGCGAGGGCGTGCTCGGTCTCGCGCACGCCTTCTTCCGTGCCGGCGCCCGCACAGTGCTCGGAACGGAATGGCCGGTGCGGGACCGCGAGGTTGCGGCGATCGTCGATCGCTTCGCGGCGGGGCTGGCGCGCGGCCACGCCGCGCGCGAGGCGCTGGCGCTCGCGCAGCGCTGGGCTGCGCGGCGTGGGATGCCGCCCGACGCCTGGGCCGGCCTCGTGCTGATCGGTGACGGCGACTTCCGCCTCGTGCCGCGATCCGCGTCACGGTTCCGGTCCCCCGGTGCGCTCCTGCTGCTGTTGCTGCTGTTGATTCTGGCCGGCAGCGGACTACCACTCGTCTGGCGGCGGCTCCGGGTGCACTGACGCGGATACGGCTGCAGTAGGGTCGCGCGCACTCCATTTCGTGCTCTGCGCGATCAGCGCCTTGGGGCCCTGTTACGGCAGGAACGTCTGCGGGCGCCCGGCGGGCTCGCCAAGCAGCTCGCCGTCGCGCAGCACCAGGATGGCGGCTGAGTGGGGCGATCCGCTGTCCGGATGGGCGTGGCTGGGCGGAGAGGTGGCGGCGCGGGTGCCTGGCCCGCGTCGGCAAAGTTCGTCGGGAGCTTCTGGTGCTGGCTTCAACCTGCCGCCGGTGGCGGCGCGTGAGCGGGAGCTTCGATCTTGCGTACATGATCGAGGGTCTTGCGCATGACGGCAGGGCCGAGGATCACGGCAACGATGCGTCGCGTTCCTCCGCAGGGGCAGCGAGTCGGATCTATCTCAAAGACCTTGGAGAGGAGCCTGGCCCAGTCGGCTTTTCGCTTGCGCTGGGCAGGGGAGGATGGCGGGTTGTGTTGATCTGGAGCCTGTTCGCCGGGCAGGGACTGGACGACGGCGCTGGCCGCTGTGGTGTTTTCTCTTTGGTGAGACTGTTCAACGCGGTGCCTGGTGGAGTAGGCGCCGTAGTGAGCGCGGCAAACTAAACCTGACCCACCCGGCAATCGAAAACTGCCCCACCACGGGCCGGGTGAACGCGAGGCTGTCGGGGCTCGCATCCGTGGAGGTATGACATCGACTCGCCGCCGTCCGCGACCGGGATTGTTCGAGGGGGCTGGTGGCACGGACTTCTTGGCTGCCATACGGCAGTCGTGCACAGCCGGGGTTCCCACGGCGGAGCCGGCGGATACGTCGCCGCGGTGCCACCGATCGCCCTGGTTCACGAAGGCCTCATCTGGTCCAACCGCGACCAGCGTGCGCTGCTCGACAAGATGGTGCTGTTGGCCCTGACCGTGACCAACGCCTGGCAGGCTCGTCCATCCGCGTCGCCGATGCCTACTGCGCAAGCAAGAAGGTGATCGGGCGGCTGCTGGCCGACCTCCATCACCTGGTCACCCGTGCCCGCGCTACCCATGATAACCATGCTTTGGGTGCAGGAATTTCGTGGCACCATGCGCCCATGATCGCACGGAAATCCCTTGTCGAATCGATTCGCACCGCGCTGGACCGGAGCGTGGTGGTCGTGCTCACCGGCGCCCGCCAGACGGGCAAGACCACCCTTGCGCGCGAATTCCTGGCCAAGGACTCCCCCAACTACTTCGATCTCGAGGATCTCCTCAGTCTCGCGCGCCTCGAGGAGCCCATGACCGCCCTCGAGCCGTTGGAGGGGCTCGTGGTCATGGACGAGATCCAGCGGCGCCCCGATCTCTTTCCCGTTCTGCGTGTTCTCGCGGATCGTCGCAAGCGGTCGATGCGCTTTCTGATCCTCGGGAGCGCCTCGGGGGACCTGCTCCGCCAGAGCGCGGAGAGCCTGGCCGGTCGCATGGAGCGGATCGAGATCGGCGGGTTCACGCTGGCTGAGGTCGGAGCGGAGGCCGCGTCGAAGCTCTGGCGCCGAGGCGGCTTCCCGCTGGCCTTCCTGGCGCGCTCGGAGGCGGACAGCATCGCCTGGAGAAAGCAGTTCATCCAGACGCTGCTCGAGCGCGATCTGCCGCAATGGGGGGTGCGTGTGCCGGCCACGGCGCTCTTGCGCTTCTGGACCATGGTCGCGCACTACCACGGTCAGACCTGGAACGCCGCCGAACTGGCGCGGGCCCTGGGCGTGAACCCCTCCACCACTCGTCGCTACCTCGACCTGCTGACCGATGCGCTGATGGTCCGCCAGCTTCAGCCCTGGCATGCCAACCTGGGCAAGCGGCAGGTCAAGTCCCCCAAGGTCTATGTGCGTGACAGCGGCCTCCTCCACCAGCTCTTCGGACTCGAGACCGAGAAGGCCATGCTCTCTCATCCCAAGGTCGGCGCCTCTTGGGAGGGCTTCGTGATTGAACAGGTCCTGGCCACCGAGCCGCATGACGCCGCCTACTTCTGGGCCACCCATCAAGGGGCGGAGATCGACCTCGTTCTTCGCAGTGGCGACCAGTTCCTCGGTGTCGAGTGCAAGCGCGCCGACGCGCCACGCATGACCCCCTCCATCCGGATCGCCCTCGACGACCTCGGTCTGGAACGCGTGGCGGTGGTTTACCCCGGGGCCAAGCGCTTTCCCCTGGGCGATCGCGTGGAAGCCGTGCCGCTCCACGCCCTGGCGGAGCCGGGGCGACTGTTCGGCGGGGGAGCGGCGTGAGCGCGACTGACCTCTTGGCCGCAATCGAGCTTCTCGAGCCGGGAGCGATCGATGCATGGAGCCGGGCACTCGAAGACCGCTGCCGCGTTGGACTCTCCCGCGTATTGGCCTGGGGCTCGACCTTTCCCCTTTCTGTCGCCTTTCAGGCGTTTTCAACTCCGGCCAGGATCAAGGCTCGGGTTCACCAGTTCTCGGGATTCACTTCGGCCTCCGACTGGTAGCTGCCTTCAAACTGGCGATCAGCCGGGGGGCTGAACTTTGCAGTTAGCCGAAGCTCGGACCAGCTATTCGCCCCACTCATTCCATGCCGGGCCCATTGGCGAGTTGTGGGACGCATCGTCAGTGGAGTTCCCGTGCGGCACGCAGGTAGCTGGCTACTCCGCGCTCCTTCTGAACAGATTCCTCTGAGAACGTGACCACGCAGGGATCACGGCGCCGGGCCATGGGGGCCATTGCCGCCGTCGGTGCCCTCGCTGACGACCTGCCAGAAGATGCCTTTGTCGGTGGTCAGCAGGCTGGTCGCGGTGGTCTCGGCTACGGGGCGGCGGACGATCCAGGGCCACTGGGGACCTTCGATGCCGGCGAAGACGCGGTACTGGTGGTGGCAGGGGTCGGTTACCGGTGCCCAGTCGAGGCGGATCTGATCGCCGCCCTCCTTGCTCACCGTCAGCTCTCCAATCGCCTCGGTGGCCGGGCAGCCGACGGGCGCGAAGACATCCACGGAGGGCAGCAGCAGGTGTGAAGGATGATCCGCGTCGTGGAGGATCCGGTTGACGGCCACCTCGGTGTGGGTGTGCTCGTTGAAGGTCTCGCCGGTCTGGGGATTGGCTTCGAAGCGGGGATAGTTGGTCGAGGCGATGGCTACGCGGATCGCATGGCCGGCGGGGAACACGATCGAGGTGTCCCAGAGCTTGACGCGGAACTCGTAAACCTGGCCGGGGTTGAGCAGGTCCTCGCGGTCGAATCCGTTGCGGTGTCGGCCCATCAGGATCATGTCGGTGACCAGCATCGCCCGTCCGTCGGGGTAGACATCCTCGAGCTTGACCACCCAGTCGGTGTCGAGCTTGTCCGAGGCGGCGTAGAGCACCATCGTGATCGGTCCGCTGGCCTCGAAGGGCAGGCTCAGCGGAGGCGTTTGCCAGGTCAGGACGTCGGCCCTGGCGTCGTCGACCGGACGCTGATCCATCGGACCCTTGCCGATCTCGTCGTAGAGGTTGCCGCCGCCGAGGGTCGGAACCGGGTCGGTCGGGTCGGCGGTGTAGGTCGTCTCCGCGGAGGCATCCGTGGGCGGTGCGGTGGAGAGCAGGCCTCCAGGGTGGAGGTAGAAGGCCGTCTCCGTGGCCGGCGGAGGCCAGCTCGCCGAGGTGCGCCAGAAGTTGCCGGGGGGCGTCTTCCCCTCGGGCAGACCCGGCCCCATGACGTAGGCACGGACGGCTGGGGAGTCCATCACGCCGGTGTCTTCGCCTCGCAGCCAGAAGTCGTACCAGGCGATCATCACCTCTTCGTAGTCGTTGAAGAGGCTCTGCTCGGGATAGACGAGTTCTCCCTGGGGCTGGACGAAGTACCAGCCATGAACCCAGGGTCCGATGACCATCTTCTGGTTGCGGCGGGCGCCCGGGCCGCCGCCCTCCTGGAGTCCTTTGAAAACGTCGATCGTGCCCTGGGTGAAGATGTCGTACCAGCCTCCCACGTGGAAGATGGGCACGGTCACCCGGTCCAGCCGCAGCAGGAGATTGCGCTCGTTCCAGTACTCGTCTTCGTTGGGATGGGGGAAGACCTCGTCGAGCTTGTGAAGCGAGCCCTGATTGCCGAGCCAGGTCTCCATCAGGTTCTTGCGGAACTCACCGCCAGGGAAGTACATGTCGTGATAGGGATTGCCGGTGGCCACCTCGACGAACTGGCAGGTCAGGTGGGGAGGGGCGGCGCCGGCCATCATGTACTGGGTGATGCCGGGCGCGGATGTGCCGAAGGTGCAGATCTTGCCCCCCTCGCAGAAGTCCTGCGCGGCCACCCATTCGACGGTGTCGTAACCGTCCTGGTTTTCGAGCCAGCCGTCGTCGTCGAAGACGTCGTCGACTCCCTCGGAGTCGAAGCGGCCGCGGGTGTTTTGCTCGACGAAGACGTAGTCATTGGCGATGAACAGCTCGATGGCTCCGAACATGCGATAGGGCGTGCGTCGGAGGATCACCGGCCACTGCATCCCGGGCCTGCGGGAAGGTCGCCAGACGTGGGTTCTCAGGTGGGTGATGCCGTCGCGCATCAGGAGCATCTCGACGGATCGGGAGCTGGCGATCTGAAAGTCGATTCCCGTCGCGGCGCCGGCCGTCAGATCGATGGTGACGATGCCAGGCTCTTCGAGGTCGGCCCCCTTGGGCGCCATGCCCCGGGTGTCCACCGCGGGGTAGAGTTCGTTGTAATGTGACTCGTCGTTGGTGAAGACGAGCAGCCGGTCCATGCCGGGCAGGGTTTCGTCGAGGTCGAAGCGGAACACACCGTTGTCGTCGGTGGTGGCCCTCCATTCGACGATGATCCCCTCGCCGGGGGCGGTGCCGGCGACCTGGCTCTCCCGGGTGACGCCGACGAAGACGGCGCTGATGGGGGAGGAGTCTTCTTCGGAGGTGACGGTGCCCGACAGCTCCGTCAGGGCGAGGGCCGGCAGGGCCACAGCGCACGAGAGGGCCAGAAGAAGAATCCGAACCGCCGGCCTCGAGGGAAAGGAGCTATTCATCGGCACGCCTCCTGGCCACAAGATACGACGTGTCCGCCGTCGCGGTCGCAGATATCGCGGCGCGCGTGCGTTTCCCGACAGGAGTGTGATGCAGCCCGGTGGTCAGGGGCAGGCGTTGGGGTGGGGGCGCGGACGTTGCGAATCGCGCGTAGGGGCGCGATGCATCCCGCCCAACCATTGCATGGGGCGGGGTTCGTGGTTGCGCGCGCGTTTGTGGCGCGGGTCGTTGGTGGGGACGGTTTGCGTTGGGCACGGTTGGGCCGGGTATACCCGGCCCCTACACGCGTGGGGTGAGACGTCTGGTAT
>JALTMS010000256.1 GCA_027001345.1 Acidobacteriota bacterium
AGATTCTCCGCGTAACGCTCGTCCACCTGGCTTGGAATCTCTACCCAGGCACCGTTGGTGATCGTGTAGAGCACGATCCGATCAACGGCCACTCCCGCGAAGGCCGGAAACGCGTTCCCCTCGATCACGATCGGTTCCAGGTTACGAGCAGTGATGGCGCCGCCAGCCGGCAGCAGACCCAGTACTATTACAGCCCCCCCGTTGCAGTTAGGCGGACCATCTTGCGAATGATCGACTTCATCACGCACCCCCAATCGAGAGACGAACCGTCGCGAGCCACCGGGCCCAGAGGCTCTCACCACGACTTTTCGCCAGACAGTATACGCTCAACCTCGACCGCGTGGGGAAGCCATTTCACACAGTCCGCTCAATCAACGGAGATACGGTGCATCCCTTTTGGCTCTCCTCACATGACTTGTGGGTGCGGCCGCCAGGCATACGACGTCCAAGTAGATGATTGGCAGCGCCTTGGCGGTTGATCGGTGCGGACCGGAGGATGTCGAAACGAACGCGCGGCGAGAGCACCAGGGGGCTCGGCTCGGGATCCGGCAGCGGCTGCCCTGCCGCCTGTGTCGCGCCGCCCCCCGTACTGGAGTGAGGGTGGCGGCGTGACGAGGACCGCAGGGTGGCCGCCGACTCGAGTCGTTGCGGAAACGGCACTGAGCCCATCGTCGAAGCGCAGCCGATAGACTGTAGCTCTCGGTCCACAGGAGGGCGGCGATGCCCGAGTCGGCGGAAGTGATCGTGGTGGGAAGCGGGCCCGGAGGTGCGACGGTGGCTCGAGAGCTGGCCCGGGCCGGCCGGCGGGTGCTGATCGTCGAGCGGGGCGCCGACCACCGGGGCCGCTGGTACCACGGCACTCACCTCGGCGCCTTGCGCTACACCGAGCGGGGCGGGCTGCTCTTCACCCGCGAAGGCTTGCAGATCGTCCGCCCGCTGATGGTGGGCGGGGCCACCGCCCTCTACTGCGCCAGCGCCGCGCTGCCGCCACCGTGGCTGAAGGAGCAATACGACATCGACCTGGAAGCCGACGCCTCGGCGGCCGCCGAGGAGCTGGGGGTCGCCCCACTGGACGAGGAGCTGCGCGGCGAGGCCTCCACCCGCATCGCCCGAGCCGCGCAAACCGTCGGCCAGCGGTGGGAGCCCCAGCCCAAGTTCTTCCGACCCGAGCGAGCCGACCGCTTCCGCTGCGGCGCCCACTGCATGTTGGGCTGCCGTTGCGGGGCCAAGTGGAGCGCAGCCGAGTACGTGGACCAGGCCGTGGAGGCGGGAGCCCGCCTGGTGACCGGGACGCGGATCGAGCGGGTGCTGGTGGAAGGGGGTCGCGCGAAAGGCGTGATCGGCCGCCGGGGGCGAGCGCGCTTCGAGGCCCGGGCCGAGGTGGTGGTGCTGGCCGCCGGGGGCCTGGGCAGCCCGCCGATCCTGCGCCGCTCGGGGCTCGAGGAGGCGGGCCGGGGACTGGCCATGGACACCACGGTGATGGTCTACGGCGTGGCCGCCGGCCCGGGCATCGGTCGCGAGCCCCCCATGACCTGGTCCTGGGAAGATCCCCGAGGGCGTTTCATGCTCAGCACCCTGATCGACCCCTGGCTGCTCTTTCCCCTGATGGCCTTTCTGGCCCACCCCAGGCACCTGCTGCGCTGGCCGCGCTGGGGGCGGATGCTGGGCGTGATGATCAAGGTGCGCGACCAGGTCAGTGGCTCCATCGGAGATGATGCATCGATTACCAAGCCGCTGACCGAAACAGACCGCAAGGTGCTCGAGGAAGCCGGAGGCCTGGCCCGGTCGATCCTCCTCGCCGCGGGGGCGGCTCCCGACACGCTGTTCACCACGCCACTGCGCGGAACCCACCCCAGCGCCACGGTGCGCATCGGTGAGATCCTGGACCGCAACCTGGCCACGCCCATCTCTGGACTCTTCGTCTGCGATGCCGGCATCTTCCCCGAGGCCCTCGGTCGCCCCACCGTGCTGACTCTGATCGCCTTCGCCCGCCGCCTGGCCCGTCACCTGTGATGGACGCCACCACCCTTCTGCGAGCCCTCGCCGCTCATCCTCGCCTGGCGTTGGGCGGCACCGACTCGCCTTTCGAACCCTTTCCTCTGCTCGAAGAACTCAGCCGACGGCCCGCCTGGATCAAGCGGGACGACACCCTCGGTCCCGCGCCAGGAGGCAACAAGACCCGCAAGCTGGAGTACCTGCTGGCCGAGGCCCGTCGCCGGGGGGCGCGCCGGGTGGCCACCTTCGGCGCGCTGACCTCGAACCACACGCGGCTGACCGCCGTCCTGGCCCGGGAGGTCGGACTCGAAGCCCACCTTTTCTTTTTCGATCGCCGTCCGGCGGAGTTCAACAGCAGCCTGGCCATCGCCGCCGAGGCCGGCGCGCGACTGCACTTCCTTCCGGCCTTCCGCAACGCCCGCGGCAGGATGCGCCTCGAAACCAGCAACCGCCTGACTCACGCCCTGTGTCTGGCGCGCCTCGGCCGCCACTACTTCATCCCGGCCGGCGGCCACGGCTGGCGCGGAGCCATGGGCTACGTACGCGCCGCGGTGGAAATCCATCGGCAAGCCGTGGCGGCCCGACTCGGTCCCGCCTGCCTGGGACTCGCCGTGGGAACCGGGGGCACCCTGGCGGGCCTGATGGCGGGCCTGAGGCTGCTGGACTCTCCCTTGCAACCGGTGGGCATCGACATCGGCGGCCTGTGGCGAGGCTTCCGCAGGTCGATCGCGACACTGGCCGAAGAGGTCTGCCACCACCTGGGAACGCCGACCTCCTTTGCGCTCGAGGAGGTGCCACTGATCGAAAAGCGTTACGTCGGGCCCGGTTACGGTGAGCCCCTTCCCGAAGCCGCCGGACTCGAGGCCCGAGCCTCTGCGGCGGGCCTGTCCCTCGACCCGGTTTACACCGCCAAGGCCCTCGCCGGCCTGGTGGATCTGACTCGCCGCGGCCGCGTCGCCAGCGACGGGCCGCTGATCTTCCTCCACACCGGAGGCACGGCCACACGCTCGTAGCCCGGCGGCGCAGCGCCCTCCTCGCGTGCCCGGTGGCTCCGGCAGGACTCGAAGGTTGGTTTTCGTCAACCAGACCATGCGACCGACCTCACGGGGTCTGCGATCGCGCATCGGCGGAATTCCCAGCGCTGAGAAACGGAACGGACGCGGTGAGGGACCTTCCTTGCATCCGGCGCGACAGACGATTCACAATACCAACTTGCAGGAGATACACGATCGACCTGACCAAAGAAGCTGACCGAAGGAGCTTTCCATGCGCACACTCCGCACCGCCGCTCTCGGCACTGCCTGCTGCATCTTCGCCTTTCTCCCCGCCCTCGCCGGCGACGCACGCGCACGCGGCGTGGTGTCATTCTACGACGCGAACAACAGCCGACTGATTCTCGTCGATGCCGGGCGAGGCGTGATTCAGCTCTACTCGACCGGCTCGCAGAAGATCACACTGATCGACCAGCGCGACTTCGTCGGTGACCAGCAGGCGATCCGCCCCCCGCGCGCACCCGAGCCGCTCCCCACCGTCGACGCACCCGGCGCAGATCTGCCCGGCATTCCCCGACCCGAAGGCGGCGTGCGCATCGAGGATCAAGGAAAGACCTACCGTGGCAGCCTGAGCCGAAGCGTGACCTACCTGGTCGAGGCCGAGCCGATCACGGTCATCCCTGCCCTGCTCGCCCGCCTCGGCGGCTGGGAAAGGGTCAGTTGGGAACTGACCCGAGCCGGGTCCTCGGCCGTGCTGAAGAAAGGCGATCAGAAGTTGTCGATCAAGGTCAGATCGAGGCGCAAGGGCGAGTACGCCGAAGTGACCCTCTCCCTCGAGAGTCAATAGCCCGAATGCTCATCAAGCTTCTTAGCGGTGACACGCAGCCGAAGGAAGCTTGCGCACGCAGCCCTTCCCTCCGGTGGATCAGCTTCTGCGGGGCCCTTCGACCCGATTGCGGCCGGCGTTCTTGGCACGGTAGAGACAGTCGTCCGCCCGACGCAGCAGATTGGCCGCTCCCGCGTCTTCCGGGTCGAGGGCCGCGTAACCGATGCTGATCGTCACCGGGATCGTCTCGCCCTGGTAACGGAAAGGGTACTCTTCCACCCGTTCCCGCAAGCTCTCGGCCACGATGCGAGCGCCCTTCGCATCGGTCTCCGGCAAGACCACGGTGAACTCCTCCCCTCCATAGCGGGCGAGGAAGTCGTGGATTCGCAGCCGGCCGGCGATGACTTCCGCCATCGATCGCAGCACGGCGTCCCCCGCCGGATGCCCATGCTCATCGTTGATCCGCTTGAAGTGATCGATATCGAGCATCAGCACGCTCAACGGACGCCGATGGCGCTTGGCGCGGGCCACCTCTCGCTGCAAGACCTGCTCGAGAAAGCGCTTGTTGTAGGCTCCGGTCAGGCCGTCGGTGACGCTCATCCGGTAGCTGCGCTCGAAATAGCGCGTCTCTTCGTCCTCGCCGCGGATGAACTTGAACACCGTCTCGCCCACGCGCACCTTGGCGCCACTTTCGAGGGGCACACGACCATGTACCTTTTCGCCATTGAGCAGAGTGCCGTTGGTCGAGCCCTGATCCTCGATGAACCACTGCTGGCCGAGACAGATCAGCAGCGCGTGCCGCCGGGAGACCGAGTCTTCTTCCACGGCAATGATGTTGTCGGCATCACGGCCGATGGTGGTCGGCGATTCGAGCAGCGGCAGGCTCCGGCCGAGCATCGTCGGCATCGTGGTCTCGATCACCACCAACCGGTACTTGTCGACATCCGTCAGGGCCTGGTGCCCGGTGTCGAGAATTCGCGTCGCCTCACAGGTCGCTTCGCTTTCGATCGCTTCCCGCACGGTCATGCAGCACTCCTCATTTCGCGGTTTCGGCCTCGGCGGCCAGGGTGGAAACCTCGTCGTAGGCTGCGCGCACCCGCTGGACGTAAGCCATCAGGCGCGGCAACTCGTCGGGGGTCAGGGCCTGGGGCCCGTCGCAGAGGGCCGTGGCCGGCGCCGGGTGAAAATCGATCAGCACCATCGACGCTCCGGCGATCACTCCCTGACCGGTGACGTGGAAGATGTCGGTCAGGCCGTCCGGCGCGCGGCGGGTCGAGCCAACTGAATGGGAGGGGTCGATGCACACCGGCATCCGCGTCTGCCGCCGGACCACGGGCACATGGGCGAAGTCCACCAGGTTGCGGTGGGGGTCGCCGAGGTGCGTCTTCACCCCGCGCAGGCAGAAGACGATGTTCGGATTGCCCTCGGAGGCGATGTACTCGCAGGCGTTGAGAGACTCTTCGAGGGTGATCCCCATACCCCGCTTGTAGAGCACGGGGTAGGTCTTCTGGCGCCCTGCGCGCTTGAGCAGCTCGAAATTCTGGGCGTTGCGGGTACCGATCTGGATCATCACTCCCGTCGGCCGCCCGGTGGCCTCCAGCGCACGGTCGATCTCTTCGATGTGGCGGGCGTCGGTGACCTCCATGGCGATCACCCGAATCCCGTGCTTGCCGGCCAGTTCGAAGACCCATGGCAGGCAGGCGGCTCCGAGTCCCTGGAAGTCGTAGGGACTGGTGCGCGGCTTGTAGGCCCCCATGCGAGCGGTTTCCAGACCATGGGAGGCGAGAGCCGCGAAGGTCTGGTCCACGTGCTCGGGGGTGTCCACCGCACACAGGCCGGCGAAGACCCGCACCGCCTGGCTGTCGAAGCGTACCCCGTTGTAGGAGAAACCGGTGGGCATTCCCGGCGCGTCGTGGCGCCCGACCAGCCGGTAGCGCGACGAGACCCGCACCACCTGTCGCACGCCGGGAAAGGTTCGGAACGGCTCGGCCGGCACCTTCTGGGTCGAACCGAGCAGATGCACCTCGGTGATCGCGTGGGCCGTACCCTGGTACTCGTAGCGCCTGGGAGTCACGTCGTCGAAGCGACGGGCCAGGGCCTCGACCGCCTCCACCGACTCCAGCGGCGTGTCGGGATCGAACATGATGATCATCGCTTCTCCTCCACCTGCAAGCGGCGCGAAAACCGCAGAATCTCTTCGAAGACGCGGGCCACATCCGCCGGTTCCAGGCCCCGCTCGGCAGCCCAGCGACGGCGACGCTCGAGCACTTCGTCTTCCCGGCTCGCATCCCGCACGCCCCGGCCCAGTTCGCTCTTGGCCCGGCCGGCGCGGCGGGCCAGTCGGGCGCGCCGGGAGAGCAGCTCGACGAGTTGCAGATCCAGGTCGTCGATCAGCTCGCGCACCTCGCGAAGTTCCGGCGAGCGCCGGCCCAGATCGGGCAGACTCAGTTCGCCGCTCGACGCCCCCGGCGCCTCGGCGGCCTCCACGCTGGCCGGCTCCCCCAGGCGGCGGTCGATCTCCACCAGCGCCTCGACGAAGCGGGAGCGGGCATCGGCGGCGTGGGGGTTGTGGCAGTGCAGGGCGGTGAGCAGATGCCCCGCATCGGAGCGCACCGCCTCGACCGTACGTGCGATGGCCTGGGCCGAGGGGGGGGCCAGTTCGGAGTCGATCGACAGCCCGGCATCCACCAGGGCCTTGGCGACGAAATAGGCCATCGCGTGGGATTCGGCCATTTCGCGGTCGTGCTCCTCGGCGGGCTTGAAGCTGACCGTACAGCCGAAGCTCCGGTAGAGCGCCGCGGCGAGTTCCGGCGCCCGGGAATCGGAGGCCTCGGGGCAGACCACCACCCGCAGCGGGCGCTCGCCGAGGGCCAGGGAGGTCGGACCGAAGAGCGGATGGCTGGGAACCCAGCGACAGCGTTGGCCGAGGATCCGCGCCATCGCCCGAGCCGGCTCGAGCTTGACCGAGCTGACGTCGATCAACAGGTGCTCGCCGCTCACCCCCCCGGACGAGGCTTCGAGAGCGTCAGCCAGGGCCGGGACCGGGACGGCGAGGAAGACCAGCCGGCAGGCGGCCATCAGCTCATCCGGAGAATCGAGCTTCAAGGGAGCGGGAACCGGCTCCCACGGGTCGTGCGCGCGCACCTTCATCCCCGACTCTTGCAGCAGCCGCGCCCAGGCCCGGCCGAAGCGACCGTAGCCCAGGATGCCCACCGGTAGAGCTTGTAGCTGTTCGATCTCTGCCAGGGTCATCGACTCTCCACACCGAGCCCGAGACGGATCACCCGCCTCCCTCCACGGAGGAAGATAGGTGGCGCATCGCTCGGCGCCAGCGTTGCCCCGTCGCTGAACGCGCCCCGAATTCAGGTCTGCGGCCGACCGGACCCGATCGCCTCGAGGGGCTGGTGGTCGGCATGGGGCAGGAAGACGGTGAAGGCGGCCCCCCGGCCGGGCTCCGAGGCGACCTCGACATGTCCCCCCGCGGCTCGCACGATGCCCTGCACCGCGGCCAGCCCGAGCCCGCAGCCCTGACCGACGGCCTTGGTGGTGAAGAAGGGCTCGAAGATCCGCCCCTGTAGCTCGGGGCGGATGCCCACGCCGGTGTCCGCCACCGACAGGCCGACCCAGTGGCCGCCGGCAGCACCCTCCTCGCCGTCTACCTCGAGGGTCTCGACCTTCACCTCGCCCGAGCCGTCCATCGCCTCCCGGGCGTTGAGCACCAGATTGACCAACACCTGCTCGAGCAGGCACTCATCGGCCACCACCGGCAGCGGCCCGGCGGCCAGGTTCAGATCGAGGCCGAAGCCGACGCCGAGAATTCGCCGTAGCCAGGGCTCGAGGCGCTGAATGACGGCGTTGAGATCGAGGCGCCGGGGCGAGGCGGGCTGGCGGCGGCTGAAGATCAGCAACTGCCGGGTCAGCGCCGCCGCCCGGCTGATCGAGCGGCGCACCTCCATCGCCACCTCGGTGGGATCGACGGCCCCCGCCGGTCCCTCTTCGAGCAGGGCACACTGGGCCTCGATGGCCATCAGCAGGTTGTTGAATTCATGGGCCACGCCCCCGGCCATGCGCTCGAGGGCATCGAGGCGCTCACCTTCCCCGCGACCCAGACCGACCCTCTCGGCCGTCTCCGAGCGCAGGGTCCACCTCGCCGGACCCGAAAACCAGACTTCCCGCCTGTGCGAGTCTCCCACTGCCGCCTCGGGCGGCGCCTCTCCCCAGTTGCGCCGCGTACTGCCGGCCGCACCTCCCCGGATGCGGTGACGGCTGGTCAGGATCCTCTTGACCCCAGGACACCTGCGGCGCGCTATTCTAGGGGCACCTGCCCCCGCCGGGTCAAGCACCACCCGGCAGCCCCCCCGGAGATCCCCGATGACCCTGCGCCCGACGCCTCCGACCTGGCCGGCCCTGTTGCTGTCCCTGACTCTGGTCCTGGGCGCCTGCCTTCCCACCCCCAAGGAGAGTTCCATGCCGTCTCCCCCCGTCGCCGAGCGACGTCCCCACCTGACCGAGATCCACGGACACACCCTGAGCGACGAGTACTTCTGGTTGCGCGAGCGGGGCGCCCCCGAGGTCCTGGCCTACCTCGAGGCCGAAAACGAGTACACGGCGGCTCGAATGGCTCCCACCGAGGCCGTACAGCAGCAGCTCTTCGACGAGTTCAGGGCTCGGCTGAAGGAAACCGATACCAGCGTGCCGGTGAAGATCGACGATTACTACTACTACACCCGCACCGAGGAGGGTCGAGAGTACGGCATCGAGTGCCGCAAGAAGGGCTCGCTCGAGGCACCCGAGCAGGTGCTGCTCGACGGCAACCGGATGGCCGAGGGCAAGGACTTCTTCCGCCTCGGCGTCTTCGAGGTCAGCCCCGATCACCGCTACCTGGCCTACTCCGTCGACGAGGCCGGCCGGGAAGAGTACACCCTTCGCCTGCGCGACCTGGAGACGGGCGAAGATCTGCCCGAGGCGATCACGCGCACCTATTACTCGGCGGCCTGGGCCGCGGATTCCCGCACGGTCTACTACACCGTGCTCGACGAGGCCGAGCGGCCCTATCGCGTCATGCGCCATCGACTCGGCACCGACCCCGGCGAGGACGTGGCGGTCTACACCGAGCCCGACGAACGCTTCCACCTTTCGCTGCGCGCGACCAAGAGCCGGGACTACGTGCTGATCGAGGCCGAAAGCCAGATCACCCGGGAAACCCTCTTTCTCGACACCCATCAGCCGGCCGGCGCGTTTCGGGTCTTCGCGCCGCGACGAGACGGCGTCGAGTACCGGATCTACCACCACGGCGACCACTTCCTGATCCTGACCAACGAAGACGCCGTCAACTTCCGCCTGCTCAGGACACCGATCACGCGGATCGAGCGGTCGGCCTGGCGCGAGGTGATCGCCCACGAAGAAGAGGTCAAGCTCGACGGGCTCGACGTCTTCCGCGACTACCTGGTGCTCTACCGGCGCAAGGGCGGCCTGCGGGGCATCACACTCTATGATCCCGACTTTCGCCGCGGTCGCGACCTCTCCTTCGAGGAGCCGGTCTACACCGTCGGCGCCGGCTGGAATCCGGTCTACGCCAGCGGCACCTTCCGCTACACCTACAGCTCGCTGACCAGCCCTCAGGCGGTCTGGGAATACGATTTCGCCAGCGGCCGGCGGCGACGGCTCAAGCAGCAGGAGGTGCTCGGTGGTTACGATCCACAGGCCTACGTCAGCCGTCGACTCTGGGTCGAGTCGCGGGACGGGAAGAAGATCCCCGTCTCCGTGGTGCAGCGCCGGGATCTGCCGCTGGACCGCCCCCATCCCTGCCTGCTCTACGGCTACGGCTCCTACGGCATCAGCATCGACCCGCACTTCTCGCTGACCCGGGTCAGCCTCCTCGATCGCGGGATGGTCTACGCCATCGCCCACGTGCGCGGAGGCGGAGAGCTGGGCCGGCGCTGGTACGAGGACGGCAAGCTACTGCACAAGAAGAATACCTTCCACGATTTCATCGACGTCGCCGAAGACCTGGTCCGCAGGGGAGTGACCGCTCCCGATCGCCTGGTCATCGAGGGCGGCAGCGCCGGTGGCATGCTGATCGGCGCGGTGCTCAACCTGCGCCCCGACCTCTTCCGCGCCGCCCACGCCGCAGTGCCCTTCGTCGACGTTGTCAACACCATGCTCGACGAGAGCCTGCCGCTGACGGTGATCGAGTACGAGGAGTGGGGCAATCCCCACCAACAGGACTTCTTCGAGTACATGCTTTCCTACTCGCCCTACGACAACGTCGGCGAGCATGCCTACCCGGACCTGTTGATCACCGCCGGGCTCAACGATCCGCGGGTGCAGTACTGGGAGCCGGCCAAGTGGGCCGCGCGGCTCCGGGCTCGCAAGCAAGGCGAGAGCCTGCTGCTGCTCAAGACCGAGATGGGTGCCGGCCATGCGGGACCCTCGGGCCGCTACCACCGTCTGCGAGAAATCGCCTTCGAGTACGCCTTCTTTCTCGATCGCCTTTCCTTGCTCGGGGACACCGCTCAACGTAAATGAATTGAGGTCAGTCCCCAGGGACAGCGAGGAGGACGTGTGGAATCGAAGATCCGCCGGGTAGCGGTCTGTCTGTTGTTGGTGTCCGTGCTGGTGATATCCGCCGGCCTGGCCGGCGAAGTCGTCGTCGAGACGATCGATGGCTTCAACGTGCTGCGCGTCGACCAGCAGTCCCCCTTTCATCGAACCACGGCCACGATCGACGACCTGCGGGTCGTGGAAATGGAAGATGCGGCCACCACCGTGGTGACCTGGACCGAGACCTCCGCCCAGGGCGGGACCACGCCGTACTACGCCCTCGGCCTGGCCGGTGGGCCGGTGGGCGGCGCGCGGGCGACATCCTACCGGCTGATGCTCAACCACGGACCCTTCGATCCCCTGCTCGGAGTGCCGGCGGTCGAGTCGGCCCTCGCCGCAGGCGCCGGATCCCGTCTCTACATCGTGCAGTTCATCACCCAACCCCTCGAGGCCTACCGCGACCGGTTGCGATCGCTGGGAGCGTCGATCCGACACTTTCTGCCCTACCATGCCCTGATCGTCGAGATGAGCGGTCCGGTGCGGCAGCAGGTCGAGCAGCTCGACTTCGTTCGCTGGGTCGGCCCCTACCACCCGGCCTACCGCGTCGAGCGGATACTCCGCGCCGACGCCGCGACCCTGGCCGGACGCTTTCCCAGCCAGCGCTACAACATCCTGCTCTTCGAGTCGGACGACGATCACAAGACGGCCCTGGCCCGACGCATGGAACGCCTCGGCATCAACGTCGATCAGGCCGACGCGGGCAAGTTCCTGATGGTCGCCACGCTCTCCGCCCGGCAGCTCCTGCAAGTCGCCCAGTGGGACGAGGTGGCCTACATCGATCGCTGGAGTCCGCTGGAGCGGGACATGGACATCGTCCGCCGCCAGGGCGGCGCCGATGAACTCGAAACCGTCGCCGGCTACACCGGCCAGGGCGTACGGGGCGAGGCCTTCGACACCGGCTTCAACATCAACCATCCGGACTTCGCCTCGCGCCCGCCCATCGAGCACGGCGGACCGGTGGGCGTCGACGCCCACGGCAACGCCTGCCTGGGGATCTGCTTCGGCGACGGCACGGGTGATGCCCAGGCGCGGGGCCTGTTGCCCGACGGCCAGCCGATCTGTGCCGACTACAACAATATCGGCCTGACGGGTCAGAACCGCTACGACCACACCGGCGAACTCAAGCAGGCGCCCTACTTCGCGGTGTTCCAGACCGCCAGCGTGGGCAGCGCCCGCACCACGGAGTACACCACGATCTCCGCCGATCACGACACGCTGTTGTTCGACTGGGACATCCTGCACTGCCAGTCCCAGTCCAACGCGGGCAACCAGAACTCCCGGCCCCAGGCCTGGGCCAAGAACGTGGTCTCCGGCGGCGCCTTCAACCACTACGATACCGAGGACACCTCGGATGACTGCTGGTGCGGGACGGCCAGCATCGGTCCCGCAGCCGACGGCCGGATCAAGCCCGATCTCAGCTTCTACTACGACCGCACCTACACCACCTACAGCAGCGGCGACGGCTACGGGCAGTTCGGCGGCACCAGCGGCGCGACGCCCTCGATCTGCGGCCATTTCGGCCTGTTCTTCCAGATGTGGGCCGACGGCATCTTCGGCAACGAGGTCGACCCCTCGGGCACCGTCTTCGACAACCGCCCCCACATGACCACCGCCAAGGCGTTCATGATCAACACCGCCATCCAGTATCCCTTCAGCGGGCAGGACGCCGACATGACCCGGGTGCACCAGGGCTGGGGCGTGCCGAACGTCAAGCACCTCTACGACCTGCGGGACAAGATCTCCTTCATCGACGAGAGCGTGATCTTGACCAATACCGAGACCGTCGAGTTCAACACCCTGGTCGATGCGGGCGAGCCGGCATTGAAGGTCACGATGACCTACGCCGATCCGGCCGGGAACCCGGCTTCCACGGTGCACCGGATCAATGATCTGACGCTCAAGGTCACCTCTCCCTCGGGGACGGTCTACTGGGGCAACAACGGCCTGCTCGACGGCAACTGGTCGGTCCCGGGCGGCTCGGCCAACACCATCGACACGGTGGAAAACGTCTTCGTCGAGAATCCCGAAGACGGGGTCTGGGTCGTCGCCGTGATCGCCAGCGAGATCGTCCAGGACTCTCACGTCGAGACACCGGAAATGGATGCGGACTTCGCCCTGGTGGTCAGCGGCGGCCAGATCGTCGTCTGCACCTCCGACGGGGCGATCACGATGAGCGCCAACGCCTATAGCTGCGACGACGAGATCAGCATTCGCGTGGTCGACTGCGACCCCAACACCGACGACGCCACGGTGCAGACCCTCGAGGTGACCATCGCCTCCGACACCGAGCCGGCGGGCGAGACGGTATTGCTCACCGAGAGTGACCCCGCCAGCGCCACCTTCATCGGCACGATCCGCACCGGCACCAGCGGGGGCGACGGCGTGCTCCTGGTCACCGACGGCGACACGATCACCGCGACCTACATCGACGAGGACGACGGACTGGGTGGAACCAACGTGACCAAGACCGACGAGGCCCTGGCCGACTGCACACCGCCGGTGATCACCAACGTGCGGGACGAGGACGTGGGGTTGTCGAGCGCCTCGGTGCTCTGGAGCACCAACGAAAAGGCCGATACGGTGCTGCTCTACGGGCCGGAGATCCCGCCCAGCACCGAAAAACGAGGCTACGGCCGGGTACTCGACCACCGCATCGACCTCGACGGCCTGGCGGAGTGTACGATCTACTACTACCAGGTCTCGAGCACCGACGCCCAGGGCAACGAGAAGGTCGATGACAACGCCGGCCAGTACTACTACTTCGAAACCCTCGGCGATTTCGGCAACGGCCCGGTCTCCTGCCATCGCGGCGAGGTCGACATCACCGAGACGGCCTTCTCCTGTCACGATACGATCACCGTCCGCCTGTCGGATCTCGACGAGAACAAGGACCCGGGAGCGATCGACAGCGTGGTGGTGGAGATCACCAGCACCACCGAAACCACTGCGGAGACGGTGCTGCTGAGCGAAACCGGCGTCGACACCTCGACCTTCGAGGGAACGATCGGCACCGATGCCGGTCCCGCAGCGGCCGACGGCCTGCTACAAACCTCCGAAGGCGACGTGATCACCGCCACCTACCACGACGCCGACGACGGCACCGGCGCTCCCGGCCTGTCGTTCGATACGGCGCGGGCCGACTGCCTGGGCCCGGTGATCACTGCGCTGACCGTCGATACGATCACCGATCAACGGGCCACGGTCCGCTGGTCGACGGACGTGCGCGCGGACACCGTGCTCGAGTGGGGCCCGACGCCCTCCCTGGGCGAGATCATCAGCCAGCCGGCGCTGACGACCAGCCATGCGGTGACACTCAACCGCTCCGATTCCTGCGGTGCGCTCTACTTCCGGGTTTCGGGCACCGACGGCTTCGGCGACACCACCGAAGCCGACGAGAACGGTGCGCCGTTCTCCCTCAACACCGGGCTGATTCCGGGGCTTTACTTCCGGGACTCCTTCGAAGACGGCAACAATGGATGGACCCTGGAAGGCGAGTGGGAGATCGGCCCCCCCGAGGGGCGCGGCGGATCGAGTGGACGCAGCGATCCCACCGCGGCCTACAACAACGACGCCGTTCTGGGCCACGACCTCAGCGGTCTCGGCGCCTACCCCGGCGACTTCGAAGCGAACATCACCGAATCCGCCTGGTCGCCGGCCTTCGATGGCAGCACCTGGGCCAACACCAAGCTGATCTATTACCGTTCGCTGCAATCCGGCAGCGGTGACGATGCGATGCTTCGGGTCTGGGTCGGCCAGGGCTTCATCGTCTGGCGCAGCGAGGACCAGCCGGTCAGCGATCCGAACTACGGCTATGTCTCCTTCGACCTCTCCGGCCTGACCGACGGCAAGCCCAGCGTGCAGTTCGAATTCTTGCAGACGACCAACGGAAGCGGACAGTACGCGGGCTGGACCCTGGACGACTTCATCGTCAAGGACGGTTCTCTTCCCGACTACGGCGCCTGCCAGAATTGCGGGGGCGTGCCGTCCTTCGGCGGCGCCACCGGCGCGACGGACAACGACGCCTGCGGCGCCACCGGCGTGACGGTCTCCTGGGACGCCGCGGTGGCCTGGGGCACCGGAGCCGGGGGAAGCTACGCGATCTACCGCGGCGAGAGCCCCGACTTCCTCCCCGACGCCTCGAGCCTGATCGCCTCGGGAGTCGCCGGGACCTCTTTCGACGACACCGCGGCGCCGACCGACCGCGACCTGTGGTACATCGTGCGAGCGGAGTCCGACGAGAGCTGCTCGAGCGGGCCGGCCAACGGCGGCGTGCTCGATGCCAACCTGATTCGGGCGCGGGTCGCCGAGACCACCGACCGTCCCGCTCCGGCAGAGGTCCTCGACGTGCAGGTTACCCTGGTGGGAGACGCCCACGTCCGCCTGAGCTGGTCTGCCGTCTCCGGCGCCTCGCGCTACCGCATCTACCGCTCGACGAGCCCGGATCGCGCCGACCGGGGGCTGCTCGGAGAGACCGATGCCCTGCTCTTCGAGGACCTCGACTCGGGCGCCAACCGGGTCAGCTACTACTACGACGTGATCGGCGTCAACCCCTGCGACGTGGAAGGCCCCTGATCGCCCGGCCCGAATCGTACGGGATCCGGCTCAGGGGCTTTCATCGCCGCCATTGTTGCGGGCGGTGACGAGGTAGTAGTAGGTCGCGCCGTCGGAGGGGCCGGCGACGCCCAGCTCGTAGTGCAGCGGAGCGGTGGGGCGCGCCGTGTCGGCAAAGCCGCCGCTCGGTGAGCCGCTGCGCTGCACCCGGTACTCGGTGGCCGGGCCGTGGGTCCCATCCTCGGCCGGTGCCACCCAGCTCAGCCGCAGGTCGAAACGCCGGCGCTCGATGCGCAGCGTGTCGCCCACCGGGTTGGGCGGATCGAGGGCCGGCTCGTTCCAGCCCTCGCAGACCCAGCGATCGCCCTCCAGCCGGAGATCGTCCACGCCGGCCTCGACGATGCTCTCTCCACCCCCGTCGGTGACCACGAAGCGCAGTGCGAAGTTGTCGGTGGGGGTGATCAGCTCGTCGAGCTGCTTGCGCACGAAGGTCCAGGCGTTGGCCTTGAGCGAGACGGCCTCCACCTGCCGGTAGTTCAGCCCATCCTCGCTGACCTCCACCTCGAGGGTGTCGGGCCCGGGACCGTCGCCGGTGTAGAACCAGCGCCAGTAGGTCAATTCCAGCGTCTCCCAGGCGCCGGCGGCCAGCGGCGGCGTGGTCAGGATGGTCTTGCCATCGACTTCGGCGACGGTGGGTGGCACCACCGTCGGCGGCTGCACGTTCTGGGTCACCCAGGCGTTGATCCCCGGATCGGCCGTATGATCCTCCCCCGGATTGGCCGGGTCGCCCTTGAAGAACGATGCCTGGGGCTCTCCCCACTCCCACTTGCCGTCCGTCGCATCGCCGGAGACGGTCCATCCCCGATCGATCTCCATGTCGTCATCGAACAGCAGCCCGTAGGACAGACTTCCCACCGGCACGGTGAAGTGGCTGGTGGACTCCGTCCCGCTGTCATCGCGTACGGTCAACGTGAAGGGGATCTTGGCCGCGCATTCGGGCCCCGCGGTGAAGGTGAAGTGGGGGGCGAGGGAGGTGGCCACCGCACCGGGAGGAATCTGCGGGTACTCGGCGACCTGGTTGTGGATCGTCACGGCCGGATCGCTGGTGCTCAGCACCGCGCTGATCCCGCTGCTGGTCGTCGAGCGGGTGCTCCGCAGATCGACGGCCATCGTCACCGTCTCGCCCGCATCGAGCGCACCGTCCGCATTGCCGTAGTTGGGATCGCTCTCGTCGATGCTGTGGGCCTCGTACTTCAATTTGCCGCCGGCGGTCAATGCCGCCCGACCGCAGATCGCGATGTCGTCGATGTAGAAGCCGCTGCGTGTGCCGCCGCCGTCCTGGCGCAGCACGAAGCGCAGCCAGACCTGGGAGAGATCATCGACGCTGGCCGGCAGGTCGATGCGGTACTCCTCCCAGCGCTCGTCCCGGCCGAAACCGCGCCAGACCTCGGTGAAGTTGCTGCCGTCGGTACTGACCTCGATCCGCGCCAGGTCATAGGCCGGCTCGTTGTTCAGCCAGCGCCGGAAGCGCAGCTCGGCATCTTCGAGGCCCTCGAGATCGATCGGAGCCGAGGTCAGCGTGAACTCTCCCCCCCCGCTGCCGTAGTTGCCGGCCAGGTTGGTGCCGTAGACGTTGTCGCCGGTGTAGGCGCGGTCGGGTCCCGAGGTCCCGCCGGAACCGCCCGGCACGCCGAACTCCCAGCCCAGGGCGGGACCGTCGATGGTCCAGCCCGGGTCCTCGTCGAGTGCCTCGAGCCAGAAGGGACAGGAAACGAAGCCGCCGGTGATCAGCACATCTCGTACACCCTGCTCGCGGCACAGACTCTGATCGGCGCTGAAGGTGACGGTGAGCTGGGCCCGATGGCCCTCGGGAGCGTCGGCCAGAATGCGCACCCGGAAGGGGTCGAGGGCTTCGAGCCGCCCGCCGGCCGGAATCACGCCGAAATCGGCCTGGTCGTCGAGAATCTCCACGTAGGGGTCAGCGGAGGTCAACTGCGCCGTACCGCCGGTGATCTCGCCACCGGTGGCGTAGGCCGTCGGGTAGAGATCGGCCTGCTCGCCGGGATCCAGTTCACCGTCGGCGTCGGCGGCGCTGTCATCGACCCGCAACTCGCCGAGTTCGACGGCAAACGAGCCGTCGGGCACCAACCAGAAGTC
Organism: Acidobacteriota bacterium; assembly: GCA_027001345.1. GTDB lineage: Bacteria > Acidobacteriota > Polarisedimenticolia > J045 > J045 > JALTMS01. Next base: position 17,125 of record JALTMS010000256.1, read on the forward strand.
TTGCTGCACGTTGCTGAAGGCGACCGTCGCAGGCCAGCTCTGGCGCTGGTAGCCGGCCAGAGCCGCGTAGGCGGTGTACTCACCGGGCACCAGGATGCGGTGATAAAAGCCGTTGGCCGGGACGGCGGTGCGGGGCTGCTGTCCCTGGGTGAAGACCTGCTCGTCGAGACCGACCTCGGCGGCCAGCGGCGCCGCCGAACAGGCATCCCGCACCCGGCCGGTGATCGCTCCGCCTCCCATCCGGCGCAGCAGGTAGCGCCAGCCCTCCCGGTTGCGCAGCACCGTGTCGTCGCGCCAGGTGTCGTAGTCGGGCTGAAAACCCTGGATCGCGGAGTTCATCTCGATCGTGAAGCCTACCGTCCCCGCGATGGCGTGCAGCCAGCCGTCGCTGTCCCCGTCCACTTCGTAGAGCAGCTCGTAGGGCGTGCCCATCTCGTACCAGCCGTCGCCCGCGTCGTTCTCGATCGAGGCCGCCAGCCGTGAGCCCAGGTCGCGATGAGCCCGCAGGTCGGGATCATCGGGCTTGTTGGGCTGACAGCCGAAGGGATGGAGCACCAGCTCGCTGTAGGTGTGGTAGGTCAGACTGATCGAGGGATGCACCGAGAGGGCCAGATCGGTCAGCCCCTGGGTTTCCGGCTCGGAGTTGGCGGACGGACCGCGGTAGGTATCCGAGCTGGTCACGCCACTCGATCCCCCGCAGCCGTCAGGACCCCAGAGGTAGGGATAGTTGCGATTGGGATCGACTCCGAAGGTGCCGTCGCCGTTGTCCCGGCGGTTTTTGCGCCAGTTGCTGTTGACGTTGAAGACGTAGTTCGTACCATCCGGATTGTGGCAGGGCACGATGTAGATCTGGTAATTGTCGACCCACTCGGTGACCTCGGGGTCGATGCCGTAGTTGTCGGTCAGGTAGTCCATCATGTCGATCAGGGCTTCGGGGGTCATCACCTCCCGAGCATGGTGCTGCGAGACGAAGAGGATCCGCGGCTCGGCCTCGTCCTGATCGACGTTGTCGGAAATCTTCAGCAGGCCCACCACGCGCCCTCCCTCGGTGAGGGAGGGATACTCGAGACGCTGGGCGATGGCCGGATGCTCGGAAACCACTCGGTCGATTTCAGCGTCGCTCTCCGCCTCGTCGTGATAGTTCGAAAGAGCATCGAGACCATCGGTGGTGGGGGTGGTCTCTTCGAGCACCAGGGGGTCGAAACCCGCTGCTCGCAGGGCCGCCAACTCACCTTGCCCGACGGTGAGATAGGCCGTCGCCGACCTGGCCTTGAAGGCATCGACCAGCAGGCCCATGGCCGTGATCCGAGCCAGTTCCGCTGGAGGATCGGTCAACTCCACCGCCACGCGAAAGTAGCGCTCGGCAGACAGCGCGTGCTCGGCGGGCGGTGTCTCGGGCGTCGGGGCGGCTGCGAAGCTCGCACCGAAGATCAGGGCCACGAGGACAGCCAGAGCCCACCAGGGATACCGGCGAAAACGGGAAGTCATGGACGTCTCTCCACTTGCAGGCGGCGCGGGGGGGGACCGTGGGGGGCGCGCCACGCTTCTACCCGTCCTTATACGCCGAAACGCCGGCCCGGAGAACCGCCGGCGACCCAGAAAGCGACTCGACGGGCGACTCAGCGGATCTTCAACGAGAGAAAGCCGACGGTGGCGAGGATCAGGGCGACGATCCAGAAACGCACCACGACCTTCGGCTCGGGGATCCCGGCGTGGCTCATGGCATGGTGGAACGGCGCCCGATGGAACACCCGCCGGCCGATGCGATCGCCGACCTTCTGCTGCATCAGCGAGGTGAAGATCTCGAAGACGAACACGCCGCCGACGATGGGAAAGAGCATCTCCTGCTTGGTCAGAAAGGCCATCATCGCCAGCGCACCGCCGATGGCCAGCGAGCCGGTGTCGCCCATGAAGACCTCGGCCGGGTAGGTATTGAACCACATGAAGCCGAGAATGCCGCCGATCAGCACCCCTCCGAACACCGCCATCTCCCCCGCTCCCGGCAGGTAGGGAAACAGCAGGTAGTGGGCATAGATCGTGTTGCCCAGGATGTAGGCGTAGACCAGGTAGACCCCCAGCCCGAAAGTGGAGGTCCCGCAGAGCAGACCGTCCATCCCGTCGGTGATGTTCACCGCGTTGACGATCGAGAAGATGGCGAAGACCGCGAAGAGCACGAAGCCCACCGGGGTCAGGTCGAGCAAGGGCTCCTTGTAGAACGGAATGTAGAGCAGCGTCCGCTCCGCAGCGGGCAGGGGACTGAGATCCGAGACGAGAAACACCGCGAAGGGCACGATGCAGCCCAGTAGCAGCAACGTCTTGGCCGCCTGGCTGAGCCCCGAAAGAGAGGACTTGAAGCGCGACTTGAGGGAGTCGTCGAGCAGCCCCACCAGCGAGAGGTAGGAAAAGCCTCCCACCAGCGGCCAGAAGAAGCGACTGCCGAGATCGCCCCAGAGAAACACCGAAATCAGTGTCGAGGCGAGCAGGATCAGGCCGCCGGCGGTGGGTGTGCCCCGCTTGGATTCGGCACTCAAGGAGACGAAGTCGCCGGAGGTATCCCGCAAGCCCCTGTCGTAGAGATGGACGATGAAGCGGAAGCCGAAGAGCAGGCTCAGCCCCAGGGCGGTGGCCATGCCCAACAGAGCGCGCACGGTGATGTAGTTGACCAGCCGCAGGAAGCCGGCATCGATGCCCCACTCGGCGAGCCAGGCTGCCAGCAGCTTGATCATCCCATGCGCTCCAGTTGCTCGACTACCCGAATGTAGCGCGAGCGGACCCGAAAATGAGGGCGGAACTCGGAGGTGGTCACCAGCATCCGCTTGACGAACAGGCGCACCCGGGCGATGTCCTCGAAGCGCTCGGCCTTCAGCCCGAGGGAAATCGCGTCGAGCAGAGCCTCCCGCAGGCGAATCCGCCGCGAGGCCCTGAAGCGCTCCATGCGCGTGAGGAAGGC
>JALTMS010000257.1 GCA_027001345.1 Acidobacteriota bacterium
GCCGACCGGGCCCGTGTCGGCGACCTCGACGGCGATGGCGCCGAGGAGCTGGCCTTTCCCGTTGGTCGGGCGTTTTCGCGGACGGCGCGGGGCTGCGAGATCGTCTGGAATCAGGGTGACGGGCTGCAAGCCGGGCCCCGCCCCCCCATCGCTCCCACCCAGGCCGGCGCCGTGGACGCCGATGCCGACGGCACGGTGGACCTGGTGCTCCGCGACCCGGAGTCCACCTCGGCCCTGATGGTGCGCCGCGGTCTCGGCTCGCGCAGCTTCGCGCTGGCGCCGGTATCCACCCTCGCCCTGTCCGAAGTGCCCGACGCCGGGCTGAGTATCGACGTGGGCGACGTGGACGGCGACGGCATCGACGATGCGCTGATCGACGGGCAGTGGCGCCCCCTGGCCCGCCTGGGCCTGGCCAGGGGAGACGGCAGCTTCACCCTGAAGGACCTGCCGCAGCCGCCGATCGCCACCGAAAGTCCGCGCCTGCTCGATCTGGAGGGGGACGGCCGCCTCGACCTGGTCGCCCAGCCAGCCCTTTCCCCCTTCGCGACCATCGCCTGGGCCCGGGGGCGGGGGGACGGCAGCTTCGAGCCCTACCGAATCCTCCCGCTGGGCACCACGGCGGATCGGATCCTTCCCGCGCGCCTCGACGCCGACGACAGGCCCGATCTGCTGGCGATCCGGACCCTACCCGAACGACGGGCGGCCCTGCGCGTGCTGATCGCCCACGACGGTGGCTTCGCGCCGGTCGACGAAGCTCGCTTCACCCGCGCGGGCGGCACCCCCCGGGTCGCCGCCGGGGATCTCGATGGCGACGGCATCGACGACGTGGTCTACGAGCGCTACCAGCCCACGGGGGAGATTCATACTCTGGCCTGGCACAGGGTGCAGCCGGACGGCCACCTCGCCGAAGCCGCGGAATTGCTCGACGATCCCCTCGAGGGCGCGGTGCTGGACCTGGCCATCGCGGATCTCGACCTCGATGGCTCGGCGGAGGTCTTCACCCGCCAGCGCCCCCGCAACGATGGCCCTTCGATCTTCACCTTCGGCAGCAATGGCCGGGGCACCTTCGTCGAATACTGGCGCGGCCTGCCCGCGCGCAACGCCCCCGAGGTCAGCCTGCAGGATATCGATCGCGATGGTCGCCCCGACCTGGTCGGTACTACCTCCCCGGCACGGATCTACCGCGGTGACGGCTTTGGCGGCTTCGACGACGTGGGACGGGCCTGGGTGATGAGTGCCGCATCGACCGGCCGCTTCCGCGCCGGAGGCCCGATCGACGTGGTGCAGGCCACGGAGTTCGCCGGCAGGGCCTACCTGGAGTGGCTCGGCAGCCTCGGCCGCGTGCTCTCCGCCGACCAGGCGCCGCCGGAGATCGACGTGCGCATGGAGCCGGTGGCCGACACCGATTCCCGGCCCGCTCGCTTCGAAGGACTGTGGAGCCTGCAAGGCACTGCGATCGACGACTGCGACTCCCGCCCACGCATCGTTTCCCGGCGGGTCGCGCTGCTCGAGATCGATCCGCTCGCACCGATCAGCTTCCAGCCCGCCGAGAACTTCGAGGTGCGGATCTACGAGGTTCCCGACTCGGGGCAGCGAGAGGTGCTGCTGAGGGGACCCGACGAGACGACCGCTCGCCGCCGGTGGGCCCGGCTCCAGGCCGCGGGAGGCGCGGCGCTGCGCGACCGCTCGCCGCTGAAGGCGGGTTCCTCTCCCGCCCTGGGCTCCGAGCCGGGACCCACGCTGCCGGGCTCCCGCCTGACCGAGAAACTGGTCTTCGCCGGCGATACCCTGAGCGAGGCCTGGGTGGGCGGAGCCGGGCGCGAGCTGGTCTTCATCTACCGGGCCGTGGATCGGGCGGCGCGGCAAGGCGTGAGCGAACGCACCTTCCGCGAGCTGCTCGCCGCGGCCTGCCGGCGCCTGGCCTCCAGCCCCTTCGGCACCACCCGCTTCTGCGCTCCCTGAGTCGAGGCTCAGGGCTGCTCGGTCTCCACCTCCACCGTGCCCTCCCGGCGGTGGAGGTAGATCCACCCGCGACCGGCGTCCATCGTGCCCAGGGCTCGCGGATCGCGCCCCTGGCTGCTGCACCCGCTGCGATTGGGAATGCCGCAGGCGAAGGTGGTTCGCTGGCCGCCGGCATCGATCACCCAGCGGTAGGCCCAGACATTGGTGCGATTGCTGACCTCCGCGCGGATCTCGTTCGCCCCGTCGTGCAGCGACTCGGAGATATCGACCCATGACCCGCGAAGTTCGTCGGACGAGGCCACCTCCTCGCCGTTGACGAAAACACGCACCTCGTCGTCGGCGCTGTAGACCTTGACCCGCACCACCACCGGAGGGGCCTGTTCCTCGCCGAAGACGATGGATTGCACCTCGGCCCGAGGGATGTGACGGCGCTGGCCGTCGGGCAATTCCATCAGCAGCCGCTGGGAGTCGAGTTCGAGAACCTTGCCGGCAATCTCGTCACCACTGCGCAGGGTCACCCGATCGTCGTCGGCCAGAGCCGAGACGCCGAGCAACAGGGCCACCACGAACCAGACGCCGGCAAGGCGCCCTAGGTTGTCGATCCGGGACATGGGCAGGCTCCTCGCTTTCTCCGGGTGCCGGGGAGCGCCGTACGCTGCGGACACAAGCCCCCGAGGCGATCCCGGAGGAATCATCATGGCAGACGCCGCAGCCTGCTTCATCTCCCCGACCCACGACCCGGCTCTCGAGCACCTGGCCGACGAACTCCGCCATCTGAGGCGATCGCGTCCGATGAGGGCCTGGCTGGCCCTCGGCGGCTCGGTGTTCGTCGGCCCCGAGGGACCGATCGACCGTCCGCCGGCGGCGCTGCGCAGCGCCGCCGCCGAGGCGCTGGTCGACCAGGACGACTGGCATGCGGTGGTCGTCGACGCCCAGCCGTGGCTGCTGCGAGGGCGGCTGAGTCCGGCACCGGTCTGCCTGGGCCTCGGGCTACGGACCCCCGACCGGGCCAGCGCAATGGCCGGAGACCTGTGCGCGGCGATCGAACGGGTGGCGGGGGAGGATCCGCTCTTCGTGGCCCGCTGCACGACACCGAGCCTGTGGGCCCTGCTCGGCCAGCTCCGTCCCCTCGCGGCCACGACTCTGCCCCTGCTGCTCAGCGGGGCGACCGGCACGGGCAAGGAGGTGCTCGCCCGAGCCCTGCACGAGGCTTCGGGGCGGGCCGGAGCCTTCGTCCCGGAGAACTGCGCCGCCCTGCCGGAGAGCCTGCTCGAGGCCGAACTCTTCGGCGCCCGTCGGGGCGCGTTCACCGGCGCCCTGACCCATCGCCGAGGGCGCGTGCTCCAGGCCGATGGGGGCACCCTCTTCCTCGACGAGGTCGCGGATCTGCCGCTGCCCTTGCAGGCCAAGCTGCTGCGGGTGCTCCAGGAGCGCGAGGTGCGCGCTCTGGGCTCCGACCACAGCCGGATCGTGGACCTGCGCTGCATCGCCGCCAGCCATCAGGACCTGGCCGCGCTGGTCGCCCGCGGTCGCTTTCGGCAAGACCTCTACTACCGCCTGGCGGGGCTGGAAGTCCGCCTGCCCTCCCTCTCCGAACGCCCGGACGATCTCCCACCACTGGTGGCCACCCTCTGCGCGCGGGCCGCCGACGAGGGCGTCGGCCCCGGCCGCTGGCTCGAGCCCCGGGCCCTGGCGGTCCTGGCCGGCTGCACTCTGCCGGGCAACGTGCGCCAGCTCGACCACGTCCTGCGGGTGGCAATGAGCCTCTCGCCGGGGCCCCGGATCACCGCCGAGCAGATGCGCCGCTGCGCGGTGTCCCGGCGGGATGTCGAGGGACCGGAGGCTCAGATGATCCGTCGCGCCCTCGAGCAGGCCCGCGGGGTCAAGGCAGCCGCCGCACGCCGCCTGGGCTGGTCGCGCCAGAAGCTCTACCGCCGCCTGGCCACCCTGGGGCTGGAGCAGGACTGACGCGGGGGTCAGTCGCAGGCGGCGGCGCTCCTCTCGCTGCCTGCGCTGCTGGTCCCCGGAGAACCGACGCCGCCCGGGCAGGGGTTTTCCGCCCGCACGAGGTAGAAAAACGCGGATCCGGCCAGCGGCACCGTCCCATCCAGGCTCGTGGTGTCGGCGCCGTTGGTCTCCACACAGGTGGCCGGATCGAAGCTCTCGGCGACGTCGCTGCGCAGCGTGTCGTAGACCAGACTGTTGCCCGTGCCGCCGAGATCACTCGGCGCGCTCCAGGTGAGGGTCTGCTTGTCGGCCTCGTAGAACAGGTTCCGGGCCTGGCTCGGTGGTCCCCAGACGTCCCCGTTGCTGTCGTCGCAATCCCGACCACCGAGCCCCTGCTCGCAGATGCCGTCGTTGTCGGTGTCGTATTCCGTCGCTGCGCCCGTGCAGGAGACCGTCAGCGTCCAGGACCGCTGACTGGAGAGCAGACCGCCCGGGTCGTAACGCACCCTGGGGGTGGTATCGACCACCTCGACCCGCACCGGATGATCACCGAGAGCGACATCTTCGCCCTCGATCACGAGCACGTCCGAGGTCTCTCCGGGCAAGACGGCGTCGTCCAGATACCAACTGACCTCCTGCTCGTGCGTGGTGGGTGAGACGCGGGTGATCGAGAAGGTCGCGCTTTCGATCTGCTGGATCTGGGGATCGCTGGCCGGAGAAGACTGGTCGATCCCATCGACCCGCGCGTAGTAGTCGAGAATGTGATTCTCCTCGCAGACCGCACAGAGAGTGCGGTGCAGCGAGCGCATCTCACAATCGGACAGTGGACGGTAGAGCCCCGAGCCGTAGCCGCCACAGGTGTAGTAGGTCGAGATGCCCTCGTCACCGAGCCAGTACCACCACTTGGTCTCGTTCGAAGTCATGGTGGCGGAGTCCTGGATCGAGCAGTTGGGATCGGGGTGCTCGATGATCGTCGGCCAGCTCCCGCTGCCGCCGTACTCGTCCGCCAGACCCGCGAAGGAGTGACCGAGTTCGTGGAAGGCGATGTCGGTGGCGTTGGAATTCTTGCCGGCATAGACCGAGTACGCGCCGCCGCAGCCGCCGTAGCGGGTGGTGTTGCCGACCACGAGAATCTCGTCGGTTTCGGGCACACAATCCGCCGCGTCGAAGACCGGCTCCGACGGACAGTAGAGGCAACGCGGCGTCCCGCCCCAGTTGAACGCGCAGTCGAGGGCGGTGTCCTTGTAGATCCCGTTGTCGGGCTCATCGACGCCGGACTCGTTGGAGACCACGTTGACCTGGTAGAAGTTGATGAAGCCCCGGTATTCGGCGTAGGGCTCACGGGCCAGCAAATAGTCGATCGTGTTCTGCACGTCGAGAGCGTAGGAATCGAGTTCGGTGCTGGTGTAGCCGTCACCAAGAAAGGTGATGTTCAGCCGGTTGGCGGGGTCGCCGCTGTCGACCACCAGTTCCGAGGTCCAGCCCCCCGAGCAGGCATCGACGCCGCTCGTCGTCCCCGCGCCTCGGCCGCCGTCGGCGGTGGTCGAGTCATAGGGCTCGTAGTCGTCGACGAGCAGGTCGAGCAGCACCCGTCCCCGCTCGTCGCTGAGCACGACGCGATGGGCCAGGGCGGGATCCACGGGAATGTCGACCAGGAAGCTGGCACGCTCGAGCTGCACGACGCCACCGGCGAGCCGCTCGCCGTCACCGGCGGGATCGATCCAATCCACGTGGAGCTTGCGTGGGTCGGGAATCACGCGCTCGTCGAGCTGCCGCCCCTGCCGGTCGCTGGTTTCCACACGCCATCCCGCCCCGTCCTGGGCCGCGCGCCGCGCGGCCCAGGAC
>JALTMS010000258.1 GCA_027001345.1 Acidobacteriota bacterium
ATCGGTCCCTCCGGCGAGGTCAGGGCCTCCACCGCCACGGGAGAGAGATGAAAGAGCCTTCGAGCGGTGGCCAGATCCCGCGCCATCACTGCCAGGGGTTTGTGGGGTCGTCCCTTGCGCCGACGCAGGCACTCGATGGCGGCGGTGGACGCGGCGTCGACCGCCAGCAGGAAGCCGCCGAGCCCCTTGACGGCCACGATGCGTCCGCCGGCCAGGGCCGCTCGCGCCTCGCCCAGCGGGTCGCCGGCGACTTGCTCTCCGCGAGCATCGAGCAGCCGCAGCCGGGGCCCGCAACTCGGACAGGCGATGGCCTCGGCGTGGAAGCGACGGCTGGCGGGATCGTCGTACTCCGCCCGGCAGGCGGGACAGAGGGGGAAGTCGGCCAGGGCGGTACGGGACCGGTCGTAGGGCATGGCTGCCACCACCGTGTAGCGTGGTCCGCAGTCCGTGCAGGTGGTGAAGGGATAGCCGTAGTAGCGGGAGGCGGGGTCGAAGACCTCCTCCAGGCAGGCCCGACAGACCGCCAGATCAGGGGGGATTGCCACCCGAGGATCGGCATCGTCGCGGCTTTCGCGGATCTCGAAGGCCGGCACGCTCTCATCGGGATCCAGGGCCACGATCGGTCCGGCATCGAGGGCATCGAGGCGGGCCCGGGGCGGCATGCGCCGGGGCAACGTCTCGACGAAGGCCCTGACGGTGGATTCCGCACCGACGACTTCCAGGTGGACGGTGCCCGAGCGATTCTGCACCCACCCGCCGACACCGGCCTCCTCGGCCAGGCGCCGGATCGTCGGGCGCAGCCCCACTCCCTGGACCACGCCTCTGAGTTCGAGACCGACGCGGCAGCGCCGGCTGCCGGCGCCCCGCTTCACCCCGCGAGCTTGATCTTCAGCGTGGTCAGCAGCACGCCGGGATCGAGAGGCTTCTGGAAGACGCCGTCGAGCCCCAGGGCCACCGGATCGATCGACAGGTGCACCTGGTCGCCCACCGACGAGAGCAGGTAGACCGGCACGGTATTGCCCGCGGCCTTGAGTTCCTTGACCAGCCGGGTGCCGGCATCGACCTCTTCCATCATCAGATCGACGATGACGAAATCGGGGTGCTGCTCGTGGTAGACCCGCAGCCCTTCCTCGCCGCTGCGGGCCTCGACCATCGCGTAACCGCTGGATTCGAGCACCGCCCGCATCGCATCGAGCAGGCCCTGGTCGTCATCCACGTAGAGAATCGTCGCCTTGCGCTCCGACATGATCCACTCGCTCCCCTTCCTCCGTCGGAGGAAGAAAGCCGGCGCGGTGCCAGCCTTCGAAGAACTCCAGCGCCGCGGCCAGGTTCGCTTCGGCGGCAGCCGAGAGCCGCTCACCGAACTCGTTGAAATGGTAACCCCGAATGCCCAGGGCCCACGCCCTGGGCCGGGCCCCGAAAAGCTCCTCGCCCAGGGCCAGCAGGGCCGAGGGCTCGATACTGTGGGAGGAGAAGCTCAGCGCCGCCCGGGGCTCGATCGCCTCGAGGAAAAAGGGTTCGGCCCCCTGCACCGCCGCATCGGCGAAGATCACCAGGTCGCACGCGGCCAGGGCGGCGGCGTCTTCCACGGAAAGCTGGTAGCCGGCATCGGTGCGCACGCCCTCGAGCTGCCTGTCGGCCAGGGCCTGGGCGAAGGCCGGACCCAGACCATCATCCAGTCGGCCCGGGTTACCGTAACCGAAAACCAGCGCCCGCAAACTCACGGCCGTGACCTTCGATCGATCACCTCGCCGTCGGGCCCGACCAGGGTGACCACCAGCGGCATCTGTCCCATCGCATGGGTCGCGCAGGAAAGGCAGGGATCGTAGGCCCGGATCGCCACCTCCACCCGGTTGAGCAGACCTTCGGTGATCGTCGCTCCCGACAGGTAGCGCCGAGCCACGCCGGTCACCGCGCGATTCATCGGCTCGTTGTTGTGAGTCGTCGAGACGATCAGATTGGCCATCGTGATCTGATCGTCGGCATTGACCCGGTAGTGGTGGATCAGCGTCCCGCGAGGCGCCTCGATGATGCCCACCGCCTCTTCCCGTCGCTCGCCCCGCAGCAGGAGTTCGTCACCCTGCAAGTCCGGGTCGTCGAGCAGCTCGATCACCTTTTCGTAGGCGTGGAGCAATTCGATCATCCGCGCCCAGTGGTAGGCCATGCTCAGCGTGCTCGGCCGCCCACCAGCGAAGTCGATGAACTCCCGCCGAGCCTTCTCCGCCTCGGGCGTCTCGATGCTCTCGCAGGCGCTCATGCGCGACAGCGGCCCCACCCGGTACCAACCCTTTTCGGGACCCAGATCGCGGATAAAGGGGAACTTCATGTAGGACCAGGAGCGCACTTCCTCGACGATCTGCTCACTGTAGCGCTGATCGTCGAGCTGATCGAAGATCACCTCTCCATCGGCATCGATCGCCCGCAGCCGGCCATCGTAGAGATCGAGGCCGCCGTCCGGCCGAACGAGACACATGTGGCTCGAGGGAAAGGCCGCGAAGTCGGCCAGTTCGGACTGATGTTCGAGGGTGTAGTCCCGGGCGATCTTCAGCGCGGCCAGCGACCACTCGAGCATCGGCTCGGCTTCCTCGAGCAGGGCGTCGCGTTCGGCGATCGAGAGATTCTTGTTCACCCCGCCGGGGATCGCGCCGGTGCCGTGGATCTTCTTGCCCGCGGTGGCACGAATCACCTCCTGGCCGAACTTGCGCATCAACACGCCCTGCTTGGCCAGTTCGGGGAACTTGCGGGCCACGCCGACGATATTGCGCACGGTGGGATCGGCGTCGAAGCCGAAGAGCAGGTCAGGTGACACCAGATGGAAGAAATGCAAGGCGTGGGACTGGAAGATCTGTCCATAGTGCATCAGCCGGCGCATCTTCTCCGCCGTGGGCGACAGACGATCGACGCCCACGATCCGATCCATCGCCTTGGCCGCCGCCAGGTGATGGCTGACCGGACAGATGCCGCACAGCCGTTGTACGAGCACCGGGGCTTCCCAGAACGGACGCCCCTGGATGAAGCGTTCGAAGCCGCGGAACTCGACGATGTGCAGCCGGGCCTGCCGCACCTGCTGCTGCTCGTCGAGAAGAATCGTCACCTTGCCGTGGCCCTCGACCCGAGTGACCGGCTCGATCACGATCCTGCGGGTGCTGGTCTCGTTCATCTCGGCTCTCCCCATCGGGCGCTCAGTCGTACTTGATCAGTTCGTAGGGCAGGTCCAGCGGCCGCCCCTCGAGCAGGGCCACCAGGGCCTGCCAGATGGTCTCCGCCGGCGGTGGGCAACCCGGCAAGTGGTAATCGATCTTGACCACCTCGTGGGCCGGATAGACCTTGTTCAACAGCAGGGGAATCTCGGGATCGCCGGGTATCTCGCCGCTGGGGTTGTAGACCGTCGGCCCGCTGCGATAGGCCTCGTCGAGACACTCCTCGAGCGGCACCATGTTCCGCATCGCCGGGATTCCGCCCATGATCGCGCAATCTCCGAGGGAGACGAGGATCTCGCAGTGCCGCCGAAATTCCCGCAGCACCTCGACGTTTTCCTCGTTGCAGCAGCCCCCTTCCACCAGACCCACCTTGCAGGTGCGGCTGAAACGCTTGATATCGTCGATCGGGGACTTGTCGAAGTCGACCAGATCGATCAGCTCGAGGATCCTGGCGTCGATGTCGAGGATCGACATGTGACAGCCGAAGCACCCGGCGAGAGACGTGGTGGCGATGGCCGGCTTGCTCACGGGGTTCCTCCTTCCTCGACGTCGCTGCCGATCGGCTGATGGTCGTACGGACGACGACCGATGGGTGTGGCGTAGGCCTCACCGCGCACCAGGATCGCCCCCACCGGGCAGGCCCGCATCGCCGCATCGGCGGTGGCCGCCTCGGTCCGCCCCAGACCGCCGGAGGCATTGACCGCCACCCGGCGCCCGGGACCCCGACCGACGAAGCCGAACACCGCCTTGCCGTCGGACTGCCGCGAGGCTCGCACGCAACGGCCGCAGAGCACGCAACGGTTGTGATCGACGAAGACGCCCGCGTGGGTCGCATCGACCTCCCGACGGGGAAAGAGATAGGGATGTCGCGGGGCAGTGATGCCGAAGCGATAGGCCAGGGCCTGCAGCTCGCATGAGCCGCTCTTCTCGCAGAACATGCAGAAGTGGTTGCCCTCGACGAAGAGCATCTCGATGATCTGCCGCCGGATCTCCCGCACGGCTTCGGAGTCGCTATCGACAATCAGCCCGGGAGCGATCGGCTGGGTGCAGGCCGCCTGGGCCCGGGAATTGACCAGGCAGGTGCAAACCCGGCAGCCGCCGTAAGGCGTCAACCCCTTCATGTGGCACAGGCGCGGAATGTAGATCCCGTTGTCCTCGGCCGCTTCGAGGATGGTCTGTCCGGCTCGCCCGGTGACCGGCCGGCCGTCGATGAAGAACTCGATGGTCCCGCTCATCGATGCTGCTCCTCGTCTGCCTGGGGGAAATGGACACTGTCTCGGCCGGTCAGGCGCCGGGCCGGCTCGAGGGCCGCCTGGATGTCGAAGGTTGGCAGCAGCTCGCTGTCTGCCTTGCGGCTCGCCCGCTCGCGGTAGAGCTGCGGGAAAGCCTCGAGGGTACTCAACACGGGGTTGGGCGAAGTCTGGCCCAGCCCGCAGCGGCTCGAGGCCTTGACGCTGCGGGAGAGCTGCTCGAGATAGTCGATGTCTTCCGGACCGGCCAGCCCCCGGCGTAGCCGCGACAGGCGGTCGGCAAGCAGGACGTTGCCCACCCGGCAAGGCGTGCAGTAGCCACAGGACTCGTCGATGAAGAAATCGAGGAAGTGCTGAACGATCTCGAGCAGGTCGCGTCCGGGGCCGAAAACCATGATCGACCCGCCACTGGCCAGATCGTCGTAGCACAGGGTGCGTTCGAAGGCATCGGGACCGACCATCTTTCCCGAGGGGCCGCCGACCTGCACGGCGATCGCATCGTCGGCGCCCGCCAGCGCCAGGACTTCGCGCACCGAGGTGCCGAAAGGAAGTTCATAGACCCCCGGCCGCTGGCAGTCGCCGCTGATGCTGAAGAGCTTGGTCCCGGTGGAACGGGAGCTGCCCTGACCGGCGAACCAGGCCGCTCCCCGCTCGAGAATCCGCGCCACGCAACACAGTGTTTCCACGTTGTTCACCGTGGTCGGATAACCGAGATACCCGGCCTGGGCGGGAAACGGCGGCCGGTTGCGGGGATCGCCGCGCTTGCCCTCGAGGCTGTCGAGCAGGGCTGTTTCCTCGCCGCAGACGTAGGCCCCCGCCCCGAGGCGGATCTGGATATCGAAATCGAAGCCCTGCTTGCCGCAAATGTCTTTGCCCAGCAGGCCTTCCTCACGCCGGCGACGCAGAACATCCTCGAGAAAGTCCTTGAGATAGGCGTACTCGGCCCGCAGGTAGACCAGCCCCTCGCTGGCGCCGACGGCGTAGCCGGCGACGGTCATCCCTTCGAAGAGCAGGTTGGGCCGCTCGGTGAGGATCACCCGGTCCTTGAAAGTCCCCGGCTCTCCCTCGTCGGCGTTGCAGACCACGAAGCGTCGGCGGCCGGCGGCCTGGCGCGTGAACTCCCACTTCATCCCGGTGGGAAAACCCGCTCCGCCGCGACCGCGCAAGCGCGCGGCCTTGACCGCCCGAATCACCTCCATCGGTGAGATGCCCAGGGCTTGCCGCAGGGCTGCGCCGTGCTCGAGACCATCGAAGATCACCGGGCCGGTCTGCCGCAGGTGGTTGACCACCATTGCCCGC
>JALTMS010000259.1 GCA_027001345.1 Acidobacteriota bacterium
GAAGCTACACTGCTGGTTCGATAACCCGAGTGCTGGTTCGATAACCCGAGGAGATGACGATGACCCCAGCCGATTCGGTGTGGAAGTGTCGCCGCTGTGGCGGCCAGGGACCCCGGCTCGACTACGAGCCCTGGCCGGGCGATCTCGGCCGGGAGATCCGGGCGTCTGTCTGCCAGCCCTGCTACGGGCAGTGGATCGAGATGCAGACGAAGATGATCAACGAGTACCGCCTCAACGTGCTGCATCCGGAGCACAGCCAGGCCGTGCGCGATCAGATGGAAGTTTTCCTCGGACTGAAGGAAACGGCAGCAGAGTAGAATTTCGTGCCAAGAAGGGGGTTTGCGGATCGGGTCGGGGCCTTTTTTGCGGTGAATATGCAGCAAAAGCGACCATATCCACTGCCGCCAGCCGCCGCTTCGCCCTACCATCTGGATCAAGATCCTCCTGACTGGGAGTGAGCCTGACGAGCACTCTCCCCCCGGCTCGGCAGGTTGAAGAAACTCCCGATGTGACCCACCGTTTCGTGGCATCCGACCCTTCGGCGCGCCCCTCCCCCCAATAGCGCCGAAGGGTCAAACTTTGTCCGCTTCGCTGGCGGAGCAGAGAGAACGGTTCTGCGGTAGGCTCCTGATGGTCCTTTACCGGGAGAATCGAGGATTGAGCCGTTTTCCAGACATCGTCCGCAAGGGCTTCGGCCTGCGCCAGCAAGTGGCCGGCGAACTGGCCTCCGACTACGAATCCGAGCTGGTCAGCCGGGCTCGCCTTTCGGGCCACGCCCTGACCTGGCCGGGACTCAGCGTCCGCATCGCCAAGGAGTTCGGTTTCTGTTACGGCGTCGAACGAGCGGTGGACTATGCCTACGAGACCCGGCGTCACTTCCCCGACCGTCGCTTGCTGATCACCGGCGAGATCATTCACAACCCGGGCGTCAACAGCCGGTTGCGGGAGTTGGGCTACGAGTTCCTCGACGGCGGCCACGGTTCGACGGTGGCCTTCGATGAGGTGGGTGCCGAGGACGTGGTCCTGATCCCCGCATTTGGCGTGAGTATCGGGTTGCTCGCCCGCCTGAGGGCGACGGGGGCGCTACTGGTGGATACCACCTGCGGCAGCGTGCTCAACGTGTGGAAGAATGTCGAGCGCTTCGCCCGAGAGGGCTATACCTGCTTGATTCACGGCAAGTGGGATCATGAGGAGACTCGGGCTACCGCCTCCCGGGCTCTGCAGTATCCCGGCGGCAGGGTGCTGGTGGTGCGCAACCTCGAGGAGACCGAAGAGGTCGCGGCGTTCATCCGTGCCGGTCAGCGAGCCCGGGTCGATGCGTTCTTCGACAGTTTCGCAGCAGCGGTTTCCGAGGGCTTCGATCCCCGCCGCGATCTGCAGCGGGTGGGTATGGCCAATCAGACCACCATGCTCTCGTCGGAGAGTTTGCAGGTCGCAGAGGTCATCCGCCGCGCACTGATCGATCGCTGGGGCGCCGAATCGATCGACGAGCACTTCCGCGCCTTCGACACGATTTGTTCGGCGACCGAGGATCGCCAGCAGGCAGTACTGCGGATGATGGAGTCGCCGCCGGAGTTGATGATCATCATTGGTGGCTACAACTCCTCCAATACCGGTCATCTGGCGGAGATCTGCGCGGAGACGGTGCCGACCTACCACGTGGAGGGGGCCCACGAACTGCTTTCCGCCAGCGAGATTCGTCATCGGCCGCCCCACTCGGGAGAGATGGCCATCAGCCGAGACTGGCTCGTCGGCGAGCAGGTGGAAGTGGGGATCACCGCCGGTGCCTCCACCCCCGACCGGGAGATCGGGGCGGTGATCTCCCGGCTGCTCGAACTCCGCGGCATCGACGCTGTCGAAGGCGGTGAGCCCGCCGCCGAATGAGCTGCGTCAGGGCTCTGTGTCGATTCGAGCCTCGGCTTTTTCGCTCGCCTGCTCGGCTGCCCTGCGCGCCCGGGTCAGGGCCTGTTCGAGACGCGTGCCGATCGCGCTGCGCTCTTCGGCAGAGGGCAGGCCGGGCAGATTGATGCGCACGTTGAGTGCGGCGGATTCCGCCGCCGCGCGGGCGCACCAGGCGGCCACACCGACATCGGAGGCCGCCGCCGCCATGCCCACCGTGGCCACTTCGACGGCCAGAGCCGCGGCATCGGCGGATTGCTCGACCACTGACAGCGGCACCTCGATGGCGCGTCGGGTCGCTGCGAGCATCGCCTCTTCCCGGGCGGCCTTCTGCTCGTCGGTCTTGCGCGGCAGGCGCCGAGCTGCGCCGATGGCATCGAAGGCGGCGGTGTCATCGTCGATCGCGCGCAGCAGCCGGTCCTTGAGACTCTGGGCCTGGTGACCCCAGGCTTCGAGCTGCTGCCGCTGAGCCTGGGGCGTGCGGGCCGACGCGTGGGTCAGGGAGGAGACCATCGAGATCAGAGCCGCGGCGAGGGCCCCGGCCAGGGCGGCGACGCTGCCACCGCCGGGGGCGGGAGTGGGTCGGGACAGCTCGTCGGCGAAATCGGTCAGGCTCATCGCGCGCAGACCCTGCTGCCGCGCTGCCAGACGGTAGTCGATGATCGCTTCGCCGGGTTCGAAGGGTTTGACGTCGTCGAGCCCGAGACTGGTGACGGCCTGGGCCACCAGGTCCGGTTCGGGCAGGGCATCGCTGCGTCCCTGCTGGCGCAGGTAGTAGCGCCCGGCCATCAGCATCGCGTCGAGGGGTACCAGGCCGACGATCTCGGAGCCCGTCACTCGCAGCCCGCGCTGGCGGGCCAGCTCGCGGATCGTCTCGAAGACCTGGTGAGGGGCGGTGACGCGGTAATCAGTGAGGTTGATCGAAACCTGAGCGCGGCCGAACTCCGGGATATACCAGCCCACCGCACGGACCTTGCGATGGAGACCCGGTTTGCGCAGCTTGTTGCCCTCGGCGTCGCGGACGATCTTGCCGTTCTCGTCACGCCGGAAGCGACCCTGTTCGCGAATGTCGAGGGCGATGTCGTGGGCCAGCTTGCGCTCGGTGGTGTCGAGGTCGACGTTGTAGGCGATCAGGAAGGGCCGTGCACCGACTGCGGTGGCCCCCGAGCGCGGGACGAAGGTCGCCGGCCCGAAGTCGGGTCGTCCCTCTTCGCTTTGCAGGCGCGCTGCCAGTCCCTCGTACTCCCCCCGGCGGACCTCGGCCAGGTTCTGCCGCTCGGGGCGAGTGGCGGCATGCTCGTAGAGATAGACCGGAATCTGCAGCTCTTCGCCGATGCGCTGACCGACCTGCCGGGCCAGAGCCACGCACTCGTCCATCGTCGCGCCCCCACCCGCCGGCACGAAGGGCATCACGTCGACCGCACCCATGCGGGCATGAGCACCGTGGTGCTGGCTCATGTCGATCAGACGAAGGGCCACCTGGGCGAAGCGAAACGCCGCCTCGGCGACCGGCTGGGGAGCCCCGACGAAGGTGAAGACGGTTCGGTGGGTCTCGACCCCGGGGTCCACGTCGAGCAATACCACGCCCTCGACGGCACGGACGGCGTCGGCGATCTGCTCGAGGACCCCGCGATCACGACCCTCGGAGACATTCGGCACGCATTCAATGATCTTCGTCATGGGTTCTGGCCTACTCCTCCGGCTCGAGAGCCTGTTGGATCAACTCGGCGCCTTCCACCGCTGCCACGCCCTGTTCGAGGGGAATCGGCAGCGGACGATCGTCCCGCAGCGCGGCGGTGAAGGCTGCCAGCGCAGCGGCGCAGGTGGCCACCGGCGGGCCCACCGGCATGGCCTGGCGTTCCCTGCCCTCGAGGCGCCACAAGATACCCCGGACCAGGTCGCCGACCAACTGGCCGTCACCTCCCGCGACCTCGATTCGGCAGCTACGGGCCCCACAGGCCCGGGAGTTGTCGAGGGTGGCGAGAATGCCGCCGGGTTCGAGGCGCAGCGCGGCGGCGAAGAGGTCCTCGGTCACGCGGGTTCGGACACGCCGAGACAGGCCGCGAGCCTGAACGACACGGCTACCGGTCAGATGCTGCATCAGATCGATGCCGTGGATGCCGGTATTGAAAACCAGCCCGCCTTCGTCCTCGCGGTCGATCCACTCCCGCGTGGTGGGCTCGAAACGCTGGCTGACGCTGATTGCGTGAATCTCGCCGATCGATCCGAGGGCCTGCCGCAGCGCGACGACGGTCGCGTCGAAGCGCAGGGTCTGGGCGACCATCACCGAGATTGCCCGCGCGCGGCACAGTTCCAGCGCCTGCCTGGCGGCGTGGGCAGTGCTGGCTGCCGGCTTTTCCACGAGCAGAGGCCTGCCGGCGGCGACGGCCAGGGCGATGGCTCGTGCGTGCAGCGAGGGTGGCAAGACGGCCACCAGGGCGTCGATGCCGGGAGCTTCGACCAGTTCCTCGATCGACGAGTACAGGCGCAGGCCATGTTTCGCCGCCCAGGTCGCGGCGCGCTCGGGACGGCGGCGGCAGACGGCCACCAGACGCGCGCCGGGTACGTCACCGTGCAGCAGGTGATCCGCATAGCGCTGGCCGTGGAGTCCCAGGCCGGCCAGGCCGATCGACACTTCTCCGCGTTGCATGGACACCTCCTCGGACCGCCGAGCTGTGATGGCCGGACCGGTGGTATCCGATTATGAGTGATTCTGGGGCACTGACGGAAAGCTCGTGGTGAGGGAAGGGGTTCAGCTCGGAGTGGTCTCGTAGATCAGGCTGCGGATGCGGCGGACGGCATCGATGGGCGGCAGGATGAAGGTCACACCGAGGCGCACCGGTCGCGAGAGGGCATCGCTGCCGGCAGCATGACGAATTGCCATGGCCCACAGTTCGAGGGGAGGCAGATCGTCGGGCAGTTCGAGGCTCAGGCGGAACTCGATACCCAGGGGAATCTCGCAGGGCAGCACGAGCAGCGAGCCGGTGGCCGAGACGTTCTGGGTATGACCCCGCAGCGGAGGATTGTCCCCCACCCGGACCTCGACCGGGCACTTGAGAGAGCCGCGCTCGCCGGCGCGACGGTTAGGGTGCATGCTGGATTCCACCTTTCCCATCTCTGCCAAACATAGTTACCTGGAGCCGGTGCGCCACCCGGGATTGGGAGACCAGCGCTGCGTGGGCCGTCCCCTGTCGAAGAGTCGGAGGACGGCCGGGGGACCAGGAAGCCAGGGGACGACCATCGACGGCAATCAGCAAACCAGCCCGAAAGCCTTTTTCTTCCGCCAGGCTCATCAGGCGTACGGCTTGCTGCCGCCGGGACCAGGCATCGGCAGCCTCCCAGGAAGGATCGGCAGTGGCGACCAGCAGCGCTCCGGCGGGATCGACTCGGGTGAGCGTGGCGGCCGGGGCGAAGTCCCTCGCCTCGATGTCGGGGACGGGCGGCAGGGGCGAGGGCAGCACTTGCTCGATCAGCAGGAGCAGCAACACCGCGCCACCGAGTGCCCCCCAGCCGAGCCAGCGTTTCCAGGTGGGGGCGGTCTCGGCGGAGGGTTCCGACTGCCGCTCGATGCGAGCGAGGTGATCGAGGATCTGCTGGTCGGCATCGACCGCGCCCGAGGAGGCATCGTCGGCGAGCGGTGCGGTGACCGCCGAGTCGAGTATCGCTTCGTCGAGACGTGAGCGTGCCCGACGCAGATTGCGGCGTAGGGCGGCGAGTTCCTCGGCGGCTTCCGGATCCCGGTGATGGGCGCGCAGGGCCTGACTGATTCGCTGCTCGAGGCGGTCGGAGACCCGGGCCAGCATGCCGCGCAGGGGATCGAGGTCGCCCCGCGAGGGCCGATCGAGGGTGGCCAGAGTCAGGCACACCGCCGCGCCCACTTCCAGTGCGAGCAGGGAGGGATCCTTGCCGGCCTGGGTATCGGCCAGGATCTGGGTCGATGGACCGAGCGCGGGAAGGGCCAGCGCCGCCCCCCGGGGGGGCTGTCCCGACAGGGCGTCGGCAATCTCGGCCATCGACTCGGCGAGTCGAGAGCGGGCGAGCAGATCGCTGCTCTCGGGCAGCAACTCGACGGCCGCTTTCGAGACCTCGTCGGCGTCAGCCTCCGCCAGAGCCTTGCGGGTTTGATCGGCCAGATCCTCGAGGCGGCTCCAGTGGGCCGCGCGGGTCAGCAGAGCGGCGGCGCTGGGTTCGGGCGGCAATTCGGCGAGGCGTTCGGTCTGCTCGCGGACGAGGACCGCAGTGCCGACAGCCTGACGGGCAGCCGGCGAGAGCATGGGATAGGCCTCGACGATCGTCGCCAGCCGCCTGATGTCCGCGGGGGAGGCCTGCCAGAGGTTGCGGGTGACCTGGCGGCCGAAGTCCATGCTGCCGACGGGAAGGGATTCGAGGGTGCGGGTCACGTTGGCCAGGGCTGCCCGCTGACCCGACTTCCGTGCGCCGGTCAGTGTGTTCTCCTGCTCGCGAGTCGAGAACTCGCGCCGCGCGCCCTCGAGGGCGGCGGCGACCCGTCGCTGGCCGTCCGTGGGAGCTTGCGTGGAGGATGAAGGATGCGACGACGGCAGGCCGCGCTTTTTCTTCTTCCGGCCGGGGATCACGCCGATCGATTCTCTGCTGAAGCGCTTGGAATCAGCCACGTGGAACCCCTCTGCCGCTCGCGTCGGCCCGGTCCTTTTCGCTCCCAGTCAGTGGCGGCGCGCCCCGCAACTTCTCGAGTCGGTCTCCGCGCAGCAGGTAGATCCCCTCGAGCCAGTGACCGGGAGAAAGGGGGAAATTGTCCGTGCTCGCGGCGAGGATCTGCAGCTCCGGGCTGTCGGCATCGATCAGCAGCAGCCAGAAACCTCCTGTTCCCTCCGGACCGGAGGTGTCGTAGGCGGTCACACGCCCGTCCTTGAGCTGGGCGAGGATTCCGTCTGTGCCCGCCAGGTAGCCCCGATCAGCCAGGGGCGCGAGGGTGCGCAGGTTGAAACCGTCGGGCTGGAGCGAGCCGGGAGCCGGAGGACGGCCGTGGTCGGCCTGGTAGCGCCGGACGGCCGTGAAGATCTGGCCCGCTGCAGAGGCCAGGCGCTGCTGGCGGGCGACGAGCAGGGCCCGGCCGAGAGTCGGCACTGCCAGGCTGGCGAGCAGGCCCACCAGCACCAGCGCGATCAGCGTCTCGAGCAGGGTCAGACCTCGACTCGATGGCAGCTTGCCGCTCTTCGCACCTGTAGACAATGGCAACTCCCAGCCGCAAGGCAACGGCTCTGGACTGTCTGAATCCAATCTGGTGACCGGGAGGGCGGAGGGCAAGGAGCCGTCGAAGTCGAAGGCGTCGGCTTCTGTTCGCTCCCGTCCGTGCTAATCTGCCGCGATGGGACCGGTGTTCATTTTTTTGCTCCTCGCGGCCGTCTGCGCAGGTCTGTTTACCGGACGGATCGAGGCCGTTTCTCGGGCCTCGGTGGAAGGCGCGCAGTCTGCGGTGACCCTGGCCATTGGACTGGTGGGCATGATGGCCTTCTGGCTCGGGATGGTGGAGGTGCTCTCCCGGGCAGGCTTGCTCGGCGGTCTGGCGCGGGCGCTCCGGCCCCTGTTTCGGCGCCTGTTCCCCGAGATCCCCGACGGCCATCCGGCCCTTGCTGCGATGACGATGAACATCGCCGCGAACATGATGGGCCTGGTCAACGCCGCCACACCGTTCGGCATCGCTGCGATGCGGCAGCTCGATCGGCTCAACACGCGCAAGGGCACCGCGACAGACCCGATGTGCCTGTTTCTGGCAATCAACACGTCCGCGGTCGCTGTCTTTCCCACGGGAGTGATCGCCGCGCGTGCCGCCCTGGGCTCGAAGGATCCGGCGGGTATCGTGATCACCACCTTGCTGGCCACCACCGTCTCGACCCTGGCCGCGGTGGCCGCCTGCCTGCTGCTCGCGCGGTTGCCACTGTTTCGCTCGACGCGGCCTCCGATGACCGACGAGGAGATGGAGCCCGCCCCGGAGCCCGAGTTCGACGCGGGACCCGAAGGCATCGACGCGTCCTCGCCCCCTGCCTGGAGCGCGCCCCGTCTGAGCTTCGCTGCTCTGGTCCTGGCGGGAGCGGTGGCCTGCGGGATCTGGGGTTTCGGGCAGATGGCGCGCTCGGGCCTGGCGGCCCACGAGTTCCGCATCGCCCTGTCGGCGGCGGTGTTGCCGGCGATCATTCTGGTGGTCGTGCTGGCCGGCTGGGCTCGCAAGGTCGATGTCTACGCGGCAGTGGTGGACGGTGGCCGCGAAGGTTTTCAGGTGGCGCTGAGAATCATTCCCTACATGGTGGCGATCCTCGTGGGCGTGGGGATGTTCCGCGCCTCGGGAATGCTCGATGCGGTGGTCGCGGCGGTCGATCCGCTCACCCGGGCGATCTCACTGCCCGCCGAAGCGCTGCCGATGGCCCTGTTGCGGCCCCTGTCCGGGTCGGGGGCCTACGCGGTGATGTCCGAGATCATGCAGACCCACGGTCCGGATTCGTTCATCGGCTACCTGGTGTCCACCATGCAGGGCAGCACCGAGACGACGTTCTACGTGCTGGCGGTCTACGGGGGGGAGGTCAGTCTGCGCCGCAGTCGTCATGCGATTCCCGCATGCCTGGTGGGAGACCTCTTCGGCGTGCTCGGTGCCCTGCTCGCCTGCCGCTGGTGGCTGGGCTGAAAAGGACCGGAGGCGAACGGGCACGAGGCCGCCGGAGACCTATATTCGCTCGGTGATGAACTTCGGACGACTGAGCTGTGCCCTGCTTCTGATGCCGCTGGCGATGGCCGCCCCAGGTCGAGCTGGCGCCGGGGCCACCACCGAACTCGAGAAGCTCTCCGCCCGCTTGCGGCCTTCGGTGGTGGAGATCCTCGGCACGATCGAGAGCAACGGCGACACCTCCTACGGCACCGGCTTCGTCCTGCGGGAACCGAGTCTGGTGGTGACCAACGCCCACGTGGTTCGGGGTGTCGCGCAGGTGATGGTGCGCACCTGGGAGGGAGCCTTGCTCGCCTCGGTCGAGGTGCTGCACGTCGATGAGAAGGTGGACCTGGCCGTACTCCGGGTCACCGGTCTCAAACTCACTCCACTGGAGCTGGCCGACAGTGCACTGCCACCAGTGGGGGAGACGGTACTGGCCATCGGTCATCCCCGGGGCTACGAATTCACCGTCTCCGACGGCATCGTCTCGGCGGTGCGTGCCCTCGACGACCAGGGCGTGGAACTGATTCAGACCACCGCGCCGATCTCGCCGGGATCTTCCGGTGGTCCGCTGGTGGACATGGGAGGGCGGGTTGTCGGCGTGTGTTCACTGACCCTGACGGAAGGGCAGAACATCAATTTCGCGGTTCCAGCTCGGGAAGTCGGGCCGGTGATCGATCGAGCGCTGAGCATCGAGGCCGCACTGACTCGCGAGGACCCCACCGCTCTGCCTGCCAGGCAACTGGTGGCAATGATTCGGGCCCATCGCCAGAAGGGGGATCTGACCCGCGCCACGGATCTGGTTCGCCGGGCGCTGCCGATTCATCCCCGAAACCTGGACCTGCTGGCGGAAGCGGCGGAGGTGGCCTGGGCGCGGGGCAACTTCGAAGAGGTGCGGGCACTGATCGATCGGCTGCTGGGCCTCGATCCCGACTACGCGCCGGCCCGGCAGTTGCAGGCAGCCTATCTGGCGCAGAACGGTCAGTGCGAAGGGGCGATCGTGGCGGCCGAGCGAGCCCTGAAGGGGGAGCTGAGCGAGACGACCCGAGCCGAGGCTCATGCGGTGCTGGCCGAATGTCTCGGCCGCCAGGGCGAGGTGCGCTCGGCTCTCGATCACGTGGAGCTGGCGCTCGAGAGTGGGGAGATCGCAGCGCTGCCCGACTACCATGCTCTGCGGGCCTTCCTGCTGCAGGCATCGGGACAGGATGCCGCCGCCGACGCAGCCGCCCTCGCAGCCCTGGAAGCCGCGCAGTGGGATCCGCTGGTGGTCGCCGCCCTGCGCGAAAGAGGCCTGCCGCGACTGCTCGAAATCGTTTCCTACCGGGCCCGCGAGGAAGCAGGGCGACGGGTCGTCCGCGGCGTGGTGCGCAACCGCGGACCGGTGCCCCTGGAAAGAATCCTGGTCAGCGCCGAGGGCTTCGATGGGGCCGAGGTGCTGGTGGCCACCGGCACTTCTACGGTCAGCCCCGAACGGCTGGTACCCGGTCAGTCCGGCGCCTTCGAGATCGATCTGTCCGGCAATCCGGCGGAGATCGCCAGTCTCAGCGTGCGCGTCGTCGACTACCAGGAGTAATAGCGGCGGCCAGCGGGCCCGTGCCGTGCTAGTTTGAGACGGGAGCCCACGTGATCGATCCGTCGTCGCCGCTTTCTGTCGAACACCCCGTCGTGGTCTGGGTGCGTCGCGAGGTGCTGCCGGCGATCATCGAGCGCTGGGCACCCCAGGAAGTGATCGTCTTCGATCCGCCCGACAGTGCCGCCAGTCTGGGCCGTTCGGCCCCCGGCGTGCTGATCGTAGCGGCGTGCTTCGAGTCGGTACCCGTCGCCGAGCGTGTGGCCGAGGTGCGTGCGGCCCTCACCGGGGTATCTCCCGTCCGGCCATTGTGTTTGACTCCTGGTGAGTTCGCCCGCGCCGCCGGCGTACCCGGCCCTGTACTCGCCGCCGCCCGTGGCGGGGTCCGCCTGCTGGGTCGGCATTGATGCGCGTGGTGCGTTCGGCTCGCGGAGCCGAGGTGGTCGAGCAGGATGCGGTGATCAGTGTGGTGTTGCGACAGCCCGGGGCAGCGGGCTGTCTGTTCGACGTGCTGGCCGCCTGTCTGGCGGCTCTGGCGGGGGGGCCGCGTCTGCTGATTCTGGGTTTCGCCGCAGGTGGCGTGATCGCTCCCCTGCGGGCGATGGGCTGGAGCCATCCTCTGCGGGCGGTGGACCTGGACCTGCGGGGCGAGACGCTGTTTCGTGAGTTGTGCGGCGAGTGGTGCGGCGAGGTCCGGGTCGAGCAGGACGATGCGGCCCGCTGGCTGCGGCGCCGCTGGCGGGCGCGTTTCGACGGGATTCTGGAGGATCTCTCGGTGACCGAAGATCATCTGACCACCAAGCCGGAGGTCAGTCTCGAGATCCTCCCCTCGCTGATGCGCCAGCGCCTCCGGCCGGGTGGGGTGGTGGTGACCAACGTGCTGCCCGTCGCCGGGCTCGGGAGCGAGGAGGTTCTCGAGCGGCTCGCCGGGACCGATCGCCGCGGCCTGGTGGTCGACTTCGAGCAGTGGGAAAACCGCCTGCTGCTGAGGGGAGACGGGCTGCCCTCCGCCCGGGAGGCTTCACGGCGGATCCGGGAGGTGCTGCGTGGCATCGGCTCATCCCAGGCTGACCGGCTCAGCGTACGCAGCCGGAGCTGGCGCCCGAAGTCCCGGTGATCTTTCGCCGACAGGCAAGCCGAGCGTCGAGGGGTGTGGCTCGCGACAGCCGGGGGCTCAGCCCACCGCGTAGCGTTCGAGAATCTCGTCGAGTTGTTCGCTGACGGTCTCGACCAGCTCTTCGAGGTTCGCGGCTGTGATGCCCAGCGCCTCGAGGCTCGTTGGCTCGGGTGCGGGCTCGCCCTGGGAACAGGGGCCGGTATCGATCACCCGGTGAGCGACGCAGTTGGCCACGTGTACCACATGGCAGACCCCACCCCCCCCGGCCAGGGGATCGTGGTGGAACTCGATACCATGGACGATCTCTGCCGGCAGACCCCAGGAGCGGGCCATCAGGGCGCCGAGCTGGCCGTGGTGGATCGCCAGGACTTCGATCTCGGCGCGAAAGCCTGCCAGGCCTCCTTCATCGCGCGCCTGCTGGAGCTGGTCGAGGGTGCTCAGATCCAGGTGCCGAGAGATCAGCAGTTTGCCGATGTCGTGGAGCACCGCGGCGGTGAAGGACGCGGCGGGCAGATCGGCTCGGGCGTGGGTCGCCAGGGCCTGAATACTCAGTGCGGCCGCCACCGAGTGGCGCCAGAGATCCCCTTCGCACAGGCCGTACTGGGGAATCTCTCGATCGAGCTGAGCCTGTACCGTGGCGGCCATGGCCAGAGAGAGGACAGCTCCGGCGCCGAGGCGGACGACGGCGTCGCGTACCGATCGGATTTCATTCTGGGCGGCGAAGGCCGCCGAATTGGCCATCGCCAACAGGCGAGCGGTGAGCGTCTGATCGTAGGAGATGGCCTCGACCACCTCGGTCATCGTCCATCCGTCCCCGGACATCATCTGCGCCAGGCGGGTGACTGACTGGGGCAGGGGATGGAGCGACTGGGCCTGCCGGATCAGGCGCTCGAGATCGATGGGACTCTTGTTCATCCGGCCGGCAGTCCTTTCCGGAGATCAGCGTGGGGGGCGCTCTGGCAATATCGGTGGCCAGGCGCTGGATGACAAGTCGGCTCCACGCCCTGGCACCGCGAGGCGCAGCGGGGCGACCATCCGCTCACCGTGGAGCGAAGAATGTCTTTCCGGCTCTCCTCACAGATTTCCAGGTGCAGCCGCCAGGCACAGGGCGTCCAGGTCGGAGAGGGATAGCGCGGGCGGTGGATCGGTGCGGAGTGGAGGGAGTTTCCGCTCCACGGTGAGACTAGCCGGGGGAGAAGAGTTGGTGTCCGGCACGAACACCACTGCCGGAGAGTACGGCGACCACCTGGCCGGTATCGGGCAGGGAGGGGCGGGAAAGCAGCCAGGCCAGTGGGAGAGCGGAGGTGGGTTCGACCTTCAGGCCGGCCAGCCAGAGCAGGCGCAGGGCACGATCCACGGCCAGTTCGTCGGCCGCCACCAGCCGTCCAGCGTGTCGGCGGGTCAGCTCCAGGATCTCGGATCCTCGCGCCGGTCGGCCAATCGCCACGCCATCGGCCTGGGAGCCACCGGGCCACTGCCAGGCCTCCCAGCTCTCGCTCTGCTCGTCCAGGGCCCGGACGAGGGGTGCGCAGAGGGCCGATTGCACGCCGACCAGGGTGGGCATCGGCCGGCCCAGCCCCCGGGCACAGGCGTCGAAGCCGACATGGAGTCCGGCGAGCAGGCCTCCATGACCTGCCGGCGCGATCACCATTGCGGGCAACTCGCCGAGAGCCTCGACGATGTTGAACGCCGCGGTCGCCGCGCCGAGGGCGTGCAGGGGCTGCCGCGCGTGGGAGGCGTGGTAGAGACCCTCCCGGCGAGAGCGTTCGACGGCTCGCTCCGTGGCGCGCTCGCGGGGGCCGGAGACTTCCTCGATGCGCGCACCGGCCCGGCGGATGAGTTCCTTTTTCACCGCTGGCGCCGAGGCGGGAACGCAGGCAGTCAGCTCGATGCCGGCCACCCGGCAGTAGGTTGCCAGGGAGAGGGCGGCGTTGCCGGAGGAGTCCTCGACCACCCGCCGGACCCCACCGGCCGCGAGGGCCGAGACCAGCAGACTCGAGCCCCGGTCCTTCCACGAACCGGTGGGTTCGGTGTCGTCTCGCAGCACTCGCAGGGGGCGCCCGACTTCCCGGAGATCGAGGTTCTCGAGGGCTACCAGGCCCTCACCGAGAGTGATCGGCGGCAGCCGACCGGGCCACTGCAAGGCAGCAGCCCAGCGCCACAGGGAGCGAGCCGCCGCGCGATCGACTGAGGTGGGATTGCAAGGCTCGAGACGGGGCAGAGGCGTCGCCCGATCGGGACCGGGGGGAGGCGGCAGACGAAAGACCTCCTTCACCGCGGAATCTCGATGGCCCCCACCAGCTCGCGCACGTCGTCCACGCCGTGATCCCGGCACCAGGCTGCCAGCTCGTCGACCAGGCGGGCCGCGATGCCGGGTTCGTTGAAGCTGGCGGTGCCCACCTGAACGGCGCTGGCGCCGACGAGCAGGAATTCGACGATGTCCCGCACGCAGACGATGCCCCCCATGCCGATCAGGGGAATCTTCACCGCCCGGGCCACCTGGTAGACCGCTGCGACCGCCATCGGCCGGATGGCCGGTCCGGACAGCCCGCCGGTGAGATTGGCCAGGACGGGGCGCCGGCGCTCGACATCGACCACCATGCCGACATAGGTGTTGACCAGCGACAGGGCGTCGGCGCCGGCATCGGCGGCGGCGGCGGCGATGTCCACGATCTCCGAGACGTTGGGAGTCAGCTTGACCCACAGCGGCAGCCGACTGACCCGTCGTACGGCCGCCGTCACCTCCGCAACAGCTTTGGGGCTCTTGCCGATCAGAAAGCCGCCATGGGCCACGTTGGGGCAGGAGAGATTGAGTTCGAGCGCTGCGACGCCGGGCTTGCCGTCGAGGGCCTCGGCCACGGCGACGTAGTCTTCGGTACCCTGGCCGAAGACGTTGACCACCACTGTCGCGTCGCGCTCCCTCAGTGGCGGCAGTTTGTCGTCGATGAAGCGTTCGACGCCCACGTTTTGCAGACCGATGGCATTGAGCATTCCCGAGGGGGTCTCCACCAACCGTGGTGGTGGGTTGCCCGCTCGGGGTCGGGGCGAGATGCCCTTGACCACGATACCGCCGAGCCGTCGCAAATCGACGAAGGGCTCGAACTCCAGTCCGTAGCCGAACGTCCCCGAGGCGGTCAGGACCGGGTTGCGCAGGATCAGCCCTGCGCCGAGATCCACCTCGAGGTTGACCGGCGTGCTCACAGGACGATCTCCCGTGCATCGAAGACGGGGCCCTCGGTGCAGACTCTGGCGAAGCGGTCGAAGGCGTCGGTCGGGTGACGGCGGGGCACCACGCAGCCGAGGCAGACACCGAATCCACAGGCCATGGTTTCTTCCAGGGCGAGCTGGCAGGGAATCTGCCGCTCCAGGCAGAGCCGGGCGACGGCCGCGAGCATCGGATGCGGTCCGCAGGCGAACACGCAGCTACCCTCCTGCTCGTCGGCCCGGTCGAGGGCCTGTTCGAGGGGCGCTGTGATCCGACCGCGCAGACCTTCGGTGCCGTCCTCGGTGGCCAGGGTCAGCGTGCCGCAGCGCGGTTCGAACCATTGCGCGAGGGGAAGGTCCACTGCGCTGCGGCCGCCATAGATCACCTCGGCATGGCGGGCGGCCGGGCCGAGTTGCTGGACGAAGAGGGGAAAGGGCGCAATACCGATACCCCCGGCGACCAGGATCGGTCGACAGGGCGCCTCGGGGGCGGGGAGCCAGAAGCCGCGACCAAGGGGGCCGAGCACGCTCATCGCCGCGCCCGGCCGGAGTCGGCTGAAGGCCAGCGTGCCTCGGCCGACGACCTTGTAGAGGATCTCGAAGGCCACAGGACCTTCGGCGCTCTCGATCACGCGAGCGATGGAAAACGGCCGCCGGATGAGCATCTCGCCCGGGTCTCCCAGTCCGAGCATCACGAACTGCCCGGCGCGGGCGGCCGCGGCGATCGTCGGGCCCGCGATCCTGAGCAGGTGATAGTCCCCGCCAAGGGCTTGCTGCTCTTCGACCTGGGCTGTGATGTTCTCGGGCATGGTGTGACGTCGCTCTCCGGGCTCGGCGGGATCCTGCGGGCGGTGGCCAGCATGACTCTCGCAACGGGCGCGGGGATTCTACACCGCCTCGGAGAGCAACTCGAAGGGCGCCGAAGACCCGTGGCATGATGGACGGCCCCCGGCCGCTGCGCGGCGCGGACTTCGACCACGATGAGCGAAACTCCCTCAACGACCGTCTCCACCAGCTCGTCTCCGCGAGTCATTCGTCCCGTGGCGTGGCTGCTGGCCGATGCGGCGGTGGCCGCCCTGTTCGCCGGTGCGATCGAAGTGATGCTGCTCTTCGTTCTCAGCCCCGATCGGCCGATGACAGCGGGGGGATTCTTCGCCGCTGCCTTCGCGCTGCTGCCGCAGATCGTGGTGGTTTTCGTGTTGACCGGTCCGGCACTGGTGATGATTGGACTGTTCCTCTCCTTCGGTCGCTCCACCCGAGCCGGCCTGTCGACGCGCTACATCCTCCGCATCGCCTGGCTCGATGCCGTGCTCTTGCTGCTCGCCGCGTGGCGCCAGTGGGAAGCCCTCGGTGTGGTGCTCCCCGGTCGGGCCCAGGTGGCGCTGGGTCTGACCATCGCCCTGCTCGGCGCCGCAGTGCTCTTCCTGGCGCTGCTGGTGGTGGTGGATCTGCGGCGATCGAAGAGCGTGACGGGGCCGTGGCTGATCGCGGTGGCCGTCGGTCTGTCGGTGGGACTGGCGGTGGCGGCCCAGATCCGCCGGGTCCGGCACCCGGGGCGTCCCCCGATCGAGCCACGGGAGGCCATCGAAGCGTTCCACCGGGTGTTGCTGGTGGAGATCCCGGCTCTGAGCCCGATGGATTTGCGGGGCTACCTGGGCGCCGGCCTGGCGCCGAGCCTCGAGGCGGTCGCCGCGTCTGGGTGGTTGCGCCCAGTGGCGCCGGGGCCGCTGCCGGATCCGATCGCGCTCCACGCCAGTCTGATCACGGGCCGCTCGCCGCGCCGGCACGGCATTTTCGGGGCCGTGCGCTATCAGCCGGCGAGTGATTCCCGTTCCTTCGCGGTCTTTCCTCGGGGCCTGTTTCTACGCCCCCTGGTGCACACCCGACTCTGGCGCCGACTGCCGGTGAGCGTCGATGCGTTGCAGGTCAGCGGCTGGCCGGAAATCCTCGCGGCACACGGCCTGGAAGGCCTGCTGGTCGGAGATCCCCTCGGCTGGCCGGGGCAGGTTCCCGCTTCGGAACTGGCTCCCGGGCAGCGCGTCGAGTGGGGGAGGCGGGGTAGGGTGGTGGTCTGCTCGGATCCGGGAGAAATGGTCGGGCGCCTGTTTGACGAGGGGGCCGTGTCCCGGCGCTGGCTCGAGGAACAGGCCGATCGGGCGCGCCTGGCTCTGGCAGCGGATCTGTGTGCGCTGGAGATCGGGGCCGAGGCGGTGACCGATCCGGGAGTGGCGATGGTGCATCTGCGGCTGGCGGGCTACGAGAGCCTGGCCTTTCGCCTCGGGGGCTATCGTGCCGACGCTCCGGCCTTCGGCGTGGGAGACGACGAGATCTCGGTCTACGGCAAGGCCCTGGCGCGTTATTTCCGCCTGCTCGAGCCCGGGTTTCGGCGTCTGCTCGACGCCGAGACCGGTTCTTCCCGCTCGTTCGTCACGGTTCTGATCTCCCCCGTCGGTTTCGGACCACGCTACGATCTGGGACGGATCGTCGGCGTACTGGCAGGCTTGCGCGGACCGACCGGGACCCATGCCGGCGGCCCGGCGGGAGTGCTGCTCGCCGGGGGACCGGTGGAGCCGACCCTGGCGGGCGACGGTGCGGTGGAGGTGGTGAGCGTGTTGCCGGCGTTGATGGCATCCCTCGGTGTGTTTCCGGTCGAGGATGGGTCGGGGTTCCCGGCGGGAGCCCAGGCAGGTGGGGGGAGGAAGCGATCGTGGGGGCTCGATGCTAGGATCGAAGTTAAGGGGATGACCCCCATCCCGTGACCACTCCGGGCTGGTAGTTTGGAGAATTGACGAGATGAAGCAGAACTCTCGCCCGCGACTCTTCGCCCTGTCGACACGAACCTTCCTCGTCGGGGTGGCTGTCTTGGCGGCTGTCTTGCTGGTCCTGCCGGCGAGTTGGACTGCCGAGCCGACTTCGGATCCTGATCTGGCTCCCGGGCAGCAACTTGTTGCCAGGCATCGATGGGAAAAGGCAGAATCGTGGTTCTACGACTTCGTCAAGGCCCATCCGCAGCATGCTGGAGCGTTGCGCGAGTTGGGGTTGGTGGAACTGCGGCGGCCCGGCGGCGACAAGGTGCGCGCGCGGCAATACCTCGAGCGTGCGGCGAAGATCGAGCCGGACAACCCGATCGGAATGTTCCTGCTGGCCAAGGCCTACGAGGTGGGTGGAGACGCGACCTGGGGCAAGGCCAAGGAGGTCTATCAGAAGCTGGTGGACATGGGGCCGGGCAAGGACGACCCGACCCGTGCCGCAGCGGTTCATCTGGCGCGTTTCAATCGTGCCCTGATGGCCAAGGAGGAGGGCGATCTGGACAAGGCCAGGGGACTGTTGATGCAGGTCGTCGGACGTGAACCTCAGCATGCCTATGCGACGTACGAACTGGGCCTGATCGCAGTACAGGAGGGTGATCTCGACGCGGCGCGCGAGTGGTTCGAGAAGGCGGTGCAGAACGTCAGCCTCTGGGCTCCCACCGAGGCCTGGCCCTATCCCCAGGGACGCTACGGCTACGTGCGCGAGAATGCCGCTTTCGAACTCGGTCGCCTGCTGATGAAGACCGGGGAAATGGAGCGGGCTCGGGAAGTGCTCGAACCGATCTCGAAGATGGTCGAGGTGCGCGCGAAGGCCAAGAAAGGCCACACCAAGCCGCCGCCCAAGGCGCCTCTCGAGGGCATTCCGGATCTTCGCTTCGAGGACGCGCCGTTCTACTACGCCGAAACCCTGGTAGCGGCGGGTCGGACAAAGGAAGCGATCACGGTACTGAAGAACTTCTCGCGGATGCGCATCGGCGACAAGGACCTGCGGACCAAGGCGCGCAGTCGGGCCAAGAAGCTGCGCTGACCCCTTTTTCTGCTCGAGCACCACGGTGCGCCGCGGCGGGCCCCGGAGCAGGACTCCGTGGCCCGTGGTTTCGAAGCTTCGGGAATCATCCGGGCCGAGAGCCCACGAAGGAGTCCTACGATGAACGCGGTAGTCGAGACCCGGCTTCCGGGGTTGCAGCTTCTTTCTCGCGGCAAGGTACGAGACATCTATGAGCTTGAGAATCGGCTGCTGCTGATTGCCACCGATCGCATTTCCGCCTTCGATGTCATCCTGCCCCAGCCGATTCCGGACAAGGGCAAGGTGCTGCACCAGGTCTCTTCGTTCTGGTTCGACTGGTCGGCAGACCTGGTGGGCAACCACCTGGTCGCCGAACGGATCGCGGACTTTCCGCCGGACTTGCAGGAGTGGGCGGACCAACTCGCGGGGCGCTCGGCGCTGGTGCAGCGCGCCGAGATGTTTCCCGTCGAATGCGTCGCGCGGGGCTACCTCTCGGGCTCGGGTTGGAAAGACTATCGGGCAACGGGAAAGGTGTGCGGCATCCCGCTCCCCGAGGGGCTGAGTGAGTCCGAACAGTTGCCCGAACCGATCTTCACCCCCGCCACCAAGGCGGAGACGGGGCACGACGAGAACATCTCCTTCGATACGATGGTCGAGATGGTGGGGGGTGAGGCGGCCGAACAGCTTCGGTCCCTGACCCTCGAGCTGTATCGCAAGGCGGCGAGCCTGGCCCTCGACAGGGGAATCATCATCGCCGATACGAAGTTCGAGTTCGGTCGGATCGATGGGAAGGTCGTGATCTGCGATGAGATGCTGACTCCCGATTCCTCGCGCTTCTGGCCCCGGGACAGCTACGCTCCGGGCAAGGCCCAGCCTTCCTTCGACAAGCAGTACGTTCGCGACTATCTCGAAACCCTCGACTGGGACAAGACGCCTCCCGGCCCCGATCTCCCCGAGGATGTCATTGCGGGCACCCGCAAGCGCTATCTGGAGATTCTCGAAATCCTCACCGGCTCCGGTCTCTGGCCGGAGTAGGGGTCGGCTGATCCGGGCCTCGGCTGCGGCGCGGAGATCGGGGGCCGGACGGTGGCGAGATGGTTTCGCCCCGTGAAGCGGTGAGGGGCTGTTCGGAGCGCCGGATCGGGGCGGAAAGGGAACTACCGCGCCTGGATCTCGTCGAGCAGGGTCTCGAGGGCAAGTTGAGGATCGACACTTGCCGCCGGTTCGCGGATCAGGGTCTCGACGCGCGCGGCGGAGCGGGTGATGGCCGCCACGTCGAGAACGCCACGCTGCACCGCGCCGGCCACCGCATCCCGGGCCCGGCGCGGCTGATCCAGATCGTGGCAGAAAAGAGCCACGTCGGCCCCTGCGGCGAGTACCGCCCGGGCTCGTTCGCCGGCTGGTCCGCAGCCGTCGAGGGCGCCCATGGCCAGGTCGTCACTGAAGACCACGCCGTCGTAGCCGAGGCGTTCGCGCAGCCAGCCGGTGACGATCGTCGGGCAGAGGCTGGCCGGCCGGTCGGCTTCGATGGCGGGGTAGGCGGCATGAGCCATCATCACCGCCGGCGCGCGGTCGGCCAGGGCCCGGAAGGGCAGGAGGTGCTGCTCCCAGAGCTGGCCGACATCGTGGGGTGAGGTGGCCAGGGCGTGGTGGGTGTCGACCGCCGTACCTCCGAGGCCGGGGAAATGCTTGAGGCAGCCTGCCCGGTCGGCCTGCTCGAGGGACTCGAGCACCGCCCGGGCCGCCGACAGC
>JALTMS010000260.1 GCA_027001345.1 Acidobacteriota bacterium
CGAGCGGCTCACCACCTGGAAGCCTGGCGGCAACGGCCAGGGCCGTGGCAGGGCGCCGCTCGGGCTCCGTCTCGAGACACCAGCCGAGCACCTCGATGACTTCCGGGTCCGCATCCGGCGCCAGCTCCGAAACGTCGGTCGGTGCCGACTCCTTCTGGGCCCGGCTCAGCTCGGCGACGCTCTTGCCCGCGAAGGCTCTCTTACCGGTGAAGATCTCGTAGAGCACCAGGCCGAGCGAGTAAATGTCGCTACGCTCGGTGACCTCGCGTCCGGCAAGCACCTCGGGGGCCATGTAAGCCGGCGTGCCGGAGCGAACGTCGTCGGATCCGATCTCACCGGAGACGGCGGCAAGGCCGAAGTCAGTGATGCGCACTCGCCCCGTCTCGTCGATCATCACGTTGGAGGGTTTCAGATCGCGGTGCAGGACGCCCTTCTCGTGGGCCGCCGCGAGCCCTGCGCAAAGCTGCCGGGCGATGTCCACGCCCTTGTCCGTGCTCAATCGACCGATACGCCGCAGCAACGAACCGAGATCACCACCCTCGACCAGTTCCATCGAAATGAACGGCTGGCCGTCGACTTCGCCCAGGTCGTGGACCCGACAGACATTGGGGTGCGTGACCTTGCGGGCCAGGCGCACCTCCGCGCGAAAGCGCTCGCAGCGAGAAGGGTCGGCGACGAACTCCGCCGGGAGGAACTTCAGCGCCACCGGTTGCCCGAGGCTCAGATCGTCGGCACGGTAGACCTGTCCCATCCCGCCGCAGCCGAGCAAACCGACGATGCGGTAGCGCCCGGCGATGATTGCGCCGGGAGCGTATCCACCTCCGCTCGGAGATGATGCCAGCACACCACCAGCGCCGGTCGCCCCCTCGACGACCGCCGAAGAGGAAGTCTCCGCCCCGATTCGAGTCGCGAGAGAAGAGACGTCCGTCGGCGACGCACCGCAGGAGGGACACGAGAGCTGCCCGTCTTCGATCGTCTTCCCGCAAAGCGAACACTTCATCCTGCCGGTTCTCCCTTTCCGCTCACCGCCGTCCAGCGCCTGGCAGTATAGCGCCGGCTCAGAACCCCGAACGGTGCCGTAGAGGGAGCGCCCAGCCGTGCATCGGCGCGGGGAAGGAGCGGCTCAGGCGCACTTCGACCTCACCTTCCGGTGAAACGTGGTAGAGCCATCGCTCCTCCGGGCATGCCGCCGAAGCGCCACCGAGCGGCAGCTCCGCGGGCCAGTGGCCCCTGCGGGCCCGCTCGAGGTTCAGCGCCAGCCAGTGACGCGTCAGTTCCAGATCGAGCTGCAGCCGTAACAGACGGCCGGTGGCCGAGAAGCCGGCCTCCAGGCTGTCCTCCAGGCGATTCCACCAGGGCCGGGAGGCCACCCGCCAGTCGAGACGTTCGCGTCCCGGAGGTGGGCACAGGCTTGGGCGCTGCTCGAGACCGCTGAGCGCCTGCTGCCAACGGGTCAGTGCATCGGCGTGGCTGACGCGCAGGTAGGGTGCGGCCAGCCAGCCGAAGGCACGCTCGGAAGCCGAGAGTTCACCTGTCAGGCGAGTCGGGTCCACCATCGACAGGGCCGCCACCTCGTGACGCAGGGCATCGAGCAGCAGGCCTCGATCTCCAGCCCCGGCCAGGCGCTCCGACCAGCGGCTGTCGGCCTCCGGCAGCCGCCTGAGCACACCCGCCTGAAAGCGCAGCACCGCCATCGAGACGAATTGCTCGATCAGTACGGGATCTTCGCGCAATCCTGCAGCCAGTGACCAGGAGGCTTCGAGATCCGCCGCCGCACGCTCCCATCCTCGTCCACGAAGGGCCTCGAGCGCGTCGGCTACCAGTATCCGGTGCAGGGCGACCTGCCCGAGCAAGTTGGGCAGGCGAGCTTCGGGCCCCCTGTCGAGTTCGCGGCGCCAGAGGGGGGGGTCGGAATCGGCGATGACGCTCCGGAGCCGGGCCAGCACCTGCCGATGCTCGCGCAAGTAATCCGCCACCGCCTGCGGCGGGGCATCGATCCGCCCGTCGTCCCGTCGCAGATGGGTAACGACGAATTCGCCCAGGGCATCGC
Organism: Acidobacteriota bacterium; assembly: GCA_027001345.1. Classification (GTDB taxonomy): domain Bacteria; phylum Acidobacteriota; class Polarisedimenticolia; order J045; family J045; genus JALTMS01. The sequence goes on from JALTMS010000260.1 coordinate 2,051, forward strand.
GCACCGACTGCCACTGCTCGACTGCGCCCGGGTCCAGCCGCAGCGGCCGGGACGACCAGTTGGGCACCAGCCGCAGGCCCAATTCCGCGGCAATGGTCTCGACTTCCCTCGCCTGCGAATTGGTCCCACGGGAAGGATAACGCCGCACCAGTTGATCGAGACTGTTGCCCTCGACCTCCCAGGCCCGCCGGCTGCGCTGCTCGATACGATGGGAGAACACGACCAGCAGCCCGTAGCTCGCGATCGCCGCGACGAGCAGAGCCAGGGTCAGCCCGGGCCGCGGACGGCGCCACCAGGAGCGCCGGTCTCGCCTGTGGCGTCCCATCACTCAGTAGAGCCAGGTGAACAGGAGCACGGGTACAGCTTCCGGAACCGGTTCCTCGGCGGCACGTACCGCCTCGGCCCAGGCCAGCAGATCCTCGAGCAACGCCGCCTCGTCGCCGACCTGACGCCAGGCGACGCCCAGCCCCGCCAGAGTGCTGGCCTGCAAGGTTCGCGGCGCCGCACCGGCGGCCCCTTCCCCGGAAACGCTGAGCACGGCCAGCGCCCGCCCCTTCATCACGCGCTCGCCCGCGAGCCGAGCGATGGCCTCCCAGGCCAGTCCCGGGGGCTGCGCGGTGACGTAGAGCACCAGCGGCGGCACTTTGCCGCTCGGGGTGCTCCGCTGGACGGGTCCCTTCCAGGCCGCAGCCAGGCGCTGACCCCAGTTGGCGGCGGCGCCTTCGAGCCCTCCGGCGGGCAGCAGCAGCAACGGGTATCGCCCCGTCGCCCGCAGCCGCTTTCTGGCGGCGATCCCCTGTCCACCCCGGGCGAGTACGGCCACCGCCGTGTCCGAATCCTTCCACCACGAGTTCAGCGCCGGAGCGACACGCAGTGGATCGAGGGTCGGGGCCAGGGGCTCGGGTCCCGGACCGAGGGGATCGCTCAGCCGTGGAGGCAGCTCGAGCAGCAGGGTTTTGATCCCCGCCAGAGGGCCTCCCGGGGGAACCAGCGACGGCACCTCCGTACCCGCCGGGGCGAGGTCGACCTGCGGCCCCATCAGCAGGCGCCGGGCGGAACGCGCGCCCAGTTCCACCCAGGCCGGATCCGGCCCCTCGGTGGGCAGCTCGAGGCGCAGCCCCCCGGGTTGCGCCGGCGGCGCGAGGCGAGCGACTCGAAGACCCGAGTCCGGATCGCCGACAGGAGCCGCGGCGGGCCACTCCGGGCCCGCGGGCCATGGGAGCAACCGTGCACTGAGTCCACCCCGGAGGGAAGCGAAGCGAAAATGCAGGCTGCGCCCTGCCTCGATGCGAATCACACCGCGGACCCGATCGTTGGGCGCCAGCTCCAGCCGGCGCAAATGGCGCCATGGGCTGAAGGGCTGCAAGTCCACCTGCCGGAATCCGCCCCGCAGCGCATTCGTCTTCCCGGCGAGCTGTCGCTCTATCACCAGCCGTCGGCTGGAGGGGGCGAGCCGGCCGTGATCGGGCATCACTGCGGGGGACGGCTGGGAGGCGACGGCCAGCCACGTCCGCCGTTCCGCTGCCGCCGCGCCCCGGCGCGCGCCGGGCTCCACCGCGGCCGGAAGCGGTGCCGGGCGGGCCACGGCTCCCGGCAGGCCGATCGAAACCGAGCGGGCCTTGGCCACGGCGCGGGAGAAATCCAGGTCCAGCCCGCCGATGCTCAGACTGAAAACGCGCAGCTTTTCCCCACCCTGGTGCCGGGCGAGCAGGCGTTGCCGAGCCTGCTGGTCGACGGTGGCCAGCGCGAGTCGATGGAGGCGAACACGCTCGGCCTCGAAGACCAGGCCGTCGATCGCCTCTTCGGTCAGACCCGCACCACCGACTCTGGCCATCTCGGCGAGCACCCGGGCCTCCGCCCGATGCTTGCCGTCGAGCACGTTGCGCACCGTCTGCAGACGTGCCGGGGCCGGCAACAACCCACCGAAGCGGGGTCGCAAGCGATCCATCGCCCGCACCACCGGCAGGCGAGGAAAGACATCGATCGCACCGGGGCCGGAAGCGGGGATCGCCGGCACCACCACCATCTGGGGAAAGGCTCTGGGTGTGGGGAACGCACGCAGCGGGACGGCCAGCAGCGGATCGAAATCGCCGATCTCCATGCCCGCATCTTTCAGGTGGCGCAGCCAGGTGAACAAGGCGAGCAGGCGCGAGAACTGGTCGAGACCCTCGAGTTCGGGGAAGACCTGCGCCAGGGCGTCATAGGAGGCATTGATTTGCCGCGTCAGCGCGCGGGTCCAGGGCGCGACGGATCGTGACCGACCGGAGGCTCCCTGACCGCCGACCTTTTCCGCCGCGGCGGCCAGACGCACCCGGCGCAGAGCCAGCAGATCCCCCTGGGGGGAGAGCGTCAGATCGACTTCGTCGGGATAGAACCACAGGCGCGTCTGCTGACCCGACGATCCCACAGAGCGTGGATCCTTGGCGAAGCGCTCGACGTGGGTCAGGAAGTCGGGTACCCGCTGCACGATCGCCGGACGACGATCGAGCCAGGTTCGTGGCCCGAAACCCGTACTGAATGTCTTGAAGCGGGCGTCACACAGCAGGCTGATCCAGCCCATCCGCGTATCGGCCAGCCGGCCGCCGAAATTCACGGCCAGCCGGTCGGGCCAGGGGGAACGATCGAGACTCATATAGGGCGGCGCGAGAGAACCATGAAAGACAGCACGGTAGGCGACCGCCACGTCCGCCAGAGTCAGCGGCCCACCCGGCATCGGGGGCCGCTGCGACCGGGGACTGCCGGTGAGCACAAGGCGGCCTTTCCGCAGGCGCGCACCCTCGAGTTGCCAGCCCTCCCTGCCGAGAAAGGGCTCGAAGACGGTCAGGTCCACCGACCGGGCCGGGGGACCCGGAGTCGTGGCCGTCAGCGTGTGCTGCCAGGGCTGCCTGCCGAGGAGAAAGCGAGAATGGGCCAGATCGTGACGATAGGGATAGATCTTCAATTCCAGGCTCAGCGCTTCGCTCGCACCGGCTCGCGCGGCCAGCCGCCGCCACTCGGCAGCCAGCGGATGGAGTAGCGCCGGCCACTGCCGTTCGAAGGCCTGCCGCGCGGCCTGTTCCGAGGATCGACCGTCCTCCGCGGCGGGCAGAAACAGCCGCAGCGTGCCGGCGCCGTCGCTTTCCAGCAGCCACTTGCGTGCGCGCAGGACTTCGACCCAGGCCGGCGCGGCCTCACCGGGCTCCCACAACCAGCCCACCTCCACCATTTCCCGCTCCGGCGCACCTTCGAGGGTGTCCAGAGCGTCGGGAAGAACGAAGGCCATCGGCTCGAGCAGAGGATCGAGCAGAGCGAAGGCCAGACGGGAGGCATCCGCGTCGAGTTGCCCACCTGCCAGGCGATCGAGCAGCGCGCCGACAGACTCTCCGGAGTGGGTCAACTGCCTACGGTCGACCAGACTCGAGTAGTCCACCTCGACCCAGCCATCGGCCGCCCCTCGGGCACCCATCGCCGGCGATGCCAGCAGCAGCACGAACAGTGCGAGCAGCGATCGCCGAACGGCCTTCACCGCAGCACCACCGCGTTCTCCCAGATCACCGATCCGAGATCGAGGCCGACAGCCGACGCCTCCTGCGCCGGGTCACCGATGGCCCCCCGGGCATGCGCTCCGAGCAGATGCCCGGCGGCCAGGGCTGCGGCACGGGGAGACGATGCTGCGATCAGCGTCTCGGCCGCCCACAGCTCTCCC
>JALTMS010000261.1 GCA_027001345.1 Acidobacteriota bacterium
TTGCTGCTCTCCTCGGCGGCGGGGGGCGCGGCGGGCTGGCTGGCGCTCGACCTGCTCACCGGCCTCGGCGAGGGCCTCGTTGCGGCGGCCGTCCGGGTGCTCGGCGCTTCGGCCGTGACCTTCAGCGTGCACCTGCTGGTGGCCAGCGTGCTCTCGCCGCCCCTGCGGCAGACCGCCCGCCGCCTGCTGCGCCGCTGAGTGGGCGGATTCGAGGCTGGCCCCGGCCCCCCGCCGCGGCTTATCTTTGACGGATGGGAGAGAACTCCGCTTGAGTCAGGTTTCGAGTCAGGTGCCCACCGGCTGGCGGGCCGGGCAGGACGTCGAGCCGCCGACCCAGGTCATCGCGGCCAGCGAGATCATGGTGCTCGTGCTGGCCATCGTCTGCGTGGTGGTGGCCTACGCCTTTCCCTTCCCGGCGGTGAAGTACGGGCTGATTGCCTTCTTCGGCGTGATCACCGTCCTCCAGACCCTGCGTCGTCCGGCGGTGGGCCTGGCCCTGCTGGCCTTCGCCTCGCCGGCGATGGATCTGATCCCCCAAGACCTGTTCCCGATCCGCGGGCTGAACGCCGAGACGGCCTTCCTGCTCTTCGCGCTGTTCATCTGGGCCCGGGCCAACCAGCTCTATGGCAAGCTCGAGGTGCGTCCCGTGCTGAGCAAGTGGTTGGCGGCCTACGCGCTGCTGATCATGTTCTCGGCGGTCAGGACCTGGCTGATCTGGCAGGTCTCCCTCTTCGACGTGTTGGCCAAGGGCAAGAACCACCTGACCTACATGATCCTGCTGCCGGTGGCGTTTCACGTGTTGCGCACCCGGCGCGATCAGAAGCTGCTGCTGATGGCGGTCAGCATGTCCATCGTGCTCAACGCTCTGTCGGCCATCGACCACTCCTTTCTCGCCTTCGTCGGTGGCAACCTCGAGCGCCATCGGGCCAGCGCCCTGCTCGCCACTCAGCCCAACATCTTCGGCGGGGCGATGGCGATGTACCTGCCGGTTTTCATTGCCCTCGGTCTGCACAAGATCGGCTCGCGCCTGATGAACCTGTGGTTCCTCTTCGGTGCCGGCGCGGTGAGTTTTGCGCTGATCCTGACCCTCTCTCGCGGGGCCTGGCTCGGTGCCGCCGGCGCGCTGATGGCGATGGCCGTGGTGCGTGATCGCAAGCTGCTGGTCGTGCTGGTGATCGCCGCGGCGAGCTACCAGCTCTGGGTGCCCGAGCAGGCCATCGACCGGGCCAAGAGCACCACCCAGCACGGAGGCGACCTGGTGGCGGGCGAGCAGGTGGCCGACGATTCGACCCAGATGCGGATCGAGCAGTACAAGTCGCTACCGGCAATGATGCTGCCTCGGCCGATCCTCGGTTCGGGCTACAAGTCCTTTCCGCGGATGTTCAAGCTCTATGGCACCCTGGGCCGGGCCAAGGGCGCCCACTCCACCTACTGCCAGATCGGCACCGAGGAGGGTGTGGTGGGGCTGGTGATTCTGGGCATTCTATTCGCGGTGATGATGGGGCTGGGGTTGAAGGGAGCCTTCCGGCTGGAGGACCCCTTGCTCTCCTGGCTGGCGTTGGGCCTGTTTGCCGGGGCGGTTTCGATGGCCCTGTGCATGGCCACGGGCGCACGCTTCGAGGCGCAGAAGATCTTCGGCTTCTTCTGGCTGTTGATGGGCATCATCGACTACGAGCTGGCCCGCGGGAAACTCGCCGACAAGCCGGACTCGGGGCACGAGGCGGCCTGATGCGGGTGCTCTTTCTCGGGCCGGCCAGCGCTTGCCACGTCACTCGCTGGACCGACTTCCTGCGCCAGCGGGGGCACGATGTGCTGCTGGCCACGATGCACGCCATCCCGCCCCAGCACGCGGAGGGAAGCGCACCGCTGGCGCCGCGCCTTTCCGCCGGTCCGACCTCGATGAGAACCCTGCTGCCTGCGGTGCGGGCCGCCCGCCGGCTGGCGCGGGAGTTTCGTCCCGATGTGGTCTGCGCCTACTACATGTCGAGCTACGGTTTCCTCGGCGCGCTGGCCGGGCTCCGGCCGCTGGTCGGGGCGGCGGCAGGGGGCGACGTGCTGGTGGACGATTTCGACTCGGCCCTCAAGCGCCTGCGCATCCGGGCGATGGTGGGCTTCACCCTGGCGCGGACCCGCGGGATGCTGGCCTGGGCGCCCCATGTGGCGGCACGTCTCGAGGAACTGGGCTTTCCGAGGGAGAAGATTCTGGTCCAGCCCCGCGGCGTGGATCAGCGCCTGTTCGCCTTCCGGCCGCCGCGGCTTCGACCTGAGGGAGAGCCGCTGCGCATCCTTTCGATCCGCTGGCTCAAGCCGTTGTACCGGGTCGATACCCTGGTCGAGGCCCTGGTGATCCTGGCCGGAGAGGGCGCCGCCTTCGAGGCGCGGATCGGCGGCGAGGGCAGCGAGCGGGAAAGGCTCGAGGCCCGGGTGCGGGAGGCGGGGTTGAGCGACCGGGTGCGTTTCGTCGGGCGCCTGGAGGCGGACGACATTCCGGCCCAGATGGCCTGGTCCGATGTCTATGTCAGCACCTCGAGTTCCGACGGCGCCTCTTCGTCGCTCTTCGAGGCCCTGTCGGTGGGGGCCTATCCCGTGGTCAGTGACATCGTGGCCAATCGGCCCTTCATCGAGCCCGGCGTCAACGGCCAGCTCTTCCCCGTGGGCGACGCAGCAGCCCTGGCCCGGCACCTGCTGGCCCTGGAGCAGGACGACACCTCGCGCTTGCGCGGTATCGAGGCGGCCCGCAAGCTGGTCGCGGAAAAGCTCGACTACGGGCGGAACATGGAGCGGATCGCGGCCTTTCTGGCCGCTGCTGCCGGAGGCTCGGGAGAGGGTTCGAAGCGATGAAGTTGACCACCCGGGGGCGCTACGCCCTGCGTTTGATGGCTGCCATTGCCCGGGCCGGGGGCGAGACGGCGCCGGTGACTCTCGAGTCGGTCGCCCGCGAGACCGATATCTCGAAAAAGTACCTCGAGCAGATCGCCATTCCGCTCAAGCGGGCGGGGTTGCTCATCGGCCTGCCGGGCAGGGGAGGGGGCTATCGCCTGCCGCGGCCGCCGCAGGCGATCGACCTGGCGACGGTGATCGAAGCCGCGCTGGGGCCGATCAGCGTGGTGGCCTGCGTGATGGACCCCGGAGATTGCGATCGTGCCGGCACCTGCGAGGCGCGGATGATCTACGCCCTGGCGACCCGCGCCATGCGGGACGTCTTCGCCAGTCACACCCTCGCCGACCTGGTCGATCCCAGCCGTCTGCGCCGCGAGCTACTGGCCCTGAGCGAGCCCGGTCTCGATACCCAGACGGGCTGAGTTCCGCCCCTCTCCCCGATTCCTCACGCGAGCTGCTCCCGGAGCTGGGCGACCTGGTCGAGCACCTGGCTCCAGGCGGTGCCGCCGAGATGGTGGCGGCGCTCGGCGGCGGCACGAGGGTCGAGCCACTCGGAGAGATCCTCGCCCAGAGCTGGGTGGTACTCGCGTCCGCGGGCCGGGTCGAGGGCCGACAGGTCCAGACCGCGGGTCTCGAGATCCTTGACCAGGCGCGCCACGCAGCCGTGAGCTTCGCGGAAGGGGACGCCGCGGGTGACCAGGTAGTCGGCCAGCTCGGTGGCCAGGCTGAAGTCTCCCCGCAATTCGTCGGTGAAACGGTCGGCGACGAAACGGGAGCTGCGCCACATCCCTTCCATGATGCGCACGCACTGACGGGTGGTGTCCAGCGCGTCGAACAGGGCGTGGCGGTCCTCCTGCAGGTCGCGAAAGTAGGACAGGGGCAGGCCGTGGGTCAGGGTCAGCAGACTCTGCAGGTCGCCGAAAACCCGTGCCGCCTTGCCGCGGATCAGCTCGGCGGCATCCGGGTTGCGCTTCTGGGGCATGATGCTCGAGCCGGTGGTGTAGGCGTCTCCCAGCCGCAGGAAGGCGAACTCCGCGCTACTCCACAGCACCATCTCCGCCGCGATGCGCGAGAGGTGAGCCATCAGCACCGCGCAGGCGGCAACCGTCTGCTGCACGTGGTCGCGGGCTGCCACCGCGTCCATCGCGTTGGGTACCGGCGCCTTGAAACCGCCCCGCTCGGCGCTCACCCGGCGATCGACTCCGTGGGGCGAGCCGGCCAGGGCGCCGGCCCCCAGGGGGCAGAGGTCCAGGGCGTCGAGGGCCTCGGCCACGCGGCGGCGATCTCTCGCCAGGGGCCAGGCGTGGGCCAGCAGATGGTGGCCGAGGAGGATCGGCTGGCCGCGCTGGAGGTGGGTGTAGCCCGGCATCAGGATCTGTCCTTCGGCCTCGATGCGCTCGATCAGGGCATCGATCACGGCTGCGATCTCGTCACCCAGAGCGGTGAGCTGCTGTTTGAGCCACAGCCTGAGATCCAGGGCCACCTGGTCGTTGCGCGAACGGGCGGTATGCAGCTTGCCCCCCAGAGGACCGATCAACTCTGTCAGCCGTGCCTCGACGGCCATGTGAATGTCGTCGAAGTCCTCGGCGGAGGGGATGAAGGTGCCGGTCTCGAGCTGCTCGGCCACCCGATCGAGTCCCTCCAGGATCTTCCGGGCCTCGTCTTCGGTCAGCAGTCCGGCATCGGCCAATCCCCGGGCATGGATCTTCGAGCCGGCGATGTCCTCCCGCCAGAAGCGCAGGTCCTCCGGCAGCGATGAGGAAAAGCGCTGCATGTCCGGGTCGGTGCCGCCTTCGAAGCGGCTGCGAAGATCACTCATGGCTTCTCCCTCGGTCGCGGTCGCTGGCATGCTATCCGTCCCCCCCCGGGGGGTCAAAAAGCCGGCGTTCCAGCGTTGCGCATCCGCCACGGGGGTTACGGAATCGTGACGGGGTGCCGGTGGACCGTCGCCGGTTCTGCAGCAGATCTCGGCGGTCGCAAGTGGCGCGGGGCGCAATCCGCGGCATCCTCTCGACTTGGGAGGTGGGCATCACTTTCGGCTCGGAAGGGCGAAATCCGTTGCCGGCCCCGGGAGAAAGGCACAGTTTTTGCTCTGGACCAGGTACGGATCCGGGTCACAGAGAGGATTCCAGCGGAGGGCTCTCAGGATCCTGGAAGCGCTCGCGACCCAAGGCGGCACGCGGCGGGAGACTCCCGCGAAGGACGCCAACGAGAGGAGACGTCCCGTGAGGCACCGAGTTCTGCGTCGGCTGATACCCGGCCTGTTGACCCTTTCCCTGATGGCCGCCGTGCCGGTGGTGCGGGCTGCGGACTACTGGGTGCGCACCGACGGTTCGGACTCTTGCAACGGGCAGGCGGACGCCCCGTCGGGAAGCGGTAGCTGCGCGTTCCGCTCGATTGCCAAGGCCAACTCCGTTGCCGGCTGCGGCGATACGATCAACATCGGGGCGGGCACCTTCTACGAAGACCGCATCACCGTCTCGGATGCTTGCGCGACGACGACACCCAAGGTCTTCGCCGGTGCGGGCCTGTCGGTCAGTACCTGGGTCGCGGGTGGGATCAACGTCGATGACAGCGCCTGCACCAAGGATGCGAGCAACCCCAACGTCTATCGCTGCCCCAAACCGGCGGGGACCGGGACTCAGAACTCGCCCCAGTCCTGCCTGCTCCAGCGCTACACCGAGCACGTCTACTGGAAGGACGAGAACTCGACCCAGGGCGACCTGGTCGGGCCCGTGTGCCTGACCCGCAACACCAACTCCGCGGCCGACGTCGATGGCAAGGAGGGCAACTACTACGAGTCGACCTCCGAGTACTTCGTGCGCCCCTGGGACGATCACGATCCTCGCGCGAG